>CADBSF010000024.1 GCA_902797265.1 uncultured Erysipelotrichaceae bacterium | reverse complement strand
TTGATTATCATTTGGATATAATCGAAACTTATATGCTCTATACATTTTTATTACCCCCTAATAACAATATATAGTACATTTGTTCTTATGTCAAGTAGTATTTTTTACTATAAAAAATGAATTCTTAATTATAATTTATTTATGATTATATGTACTTAAAATGATAAAAAAATTAAACAAATAAGATTTTACGGAGCTTATCATAATTCAACTAAAATTACTATTGAATTGTAGTGATCCATCATTTCCAATTAAAACCTCTAAAAATAAGTAGGTTTATTTGTAGTGTGATAGTTTAAATACTATCGCATTTTTATTTTATTTAAAGCAAACGCACTTTCCTTATAAATAAAAAAGAAAAAGAGCTTAATGGCTCTTCTAAATCTTATTATTATCCTTCTTTTGGATAAACTGAAGCTTGTTTTTTATCTCTTCCTAAACGTTCAAATTTAACAATTCCATCAATTACGGTATAAATAGAATCATCATTTCCACGACGAGTATTTACTCCTGGAAATACTCTTGTTCCTCTTTGACGATATATAATTGAACCAGCTGTTACATATTGTCCATCAGCTGCTTTAGCTCCTAGTCTACGTCCTTTAGAATCACGACCATTAGATGTTGAACCTTGCCCTTTGTGGTGAGCAAATAATTGGATATCTAATTTTAAAAATTTCATAATTCTTCCTCCTTACTTTACTTCAATATTTTTTGGATAGTTTCCTTCTAGTTCTTTTAGAAGGCTAACCATATTATTAATTAGTACTTGAGTCGTATCATCAGCACTCAAAACACTGATACTCATTCCTTTTTTACTAACTAAATAATTTAGACTTCCTTTATTTAAGGCAAGTATTCCATTTACTGTTGTTGTTACGATACTACTAGCTGCACTACATACGATATCTTTTCCATAATCATCATACATCGCATGTCCCAATACTTTTATTTGTTTATACTTACCATTTTCTTTTACAACATTTACTGTTATCATAACTTATCCATTAATTTTTGTAATTTTAATTTTTGTATAAGGTTGTCTATGACCTTGTGTTCTACGGTTAGATCTATCTTTACTCTTATATTTGAAAACTCTTATTTTCTTTGCTTTTCCGTTTTTAAGAACTTCTCCTTCAACGGTTACTCCAGTAAGATAAGGATTTCCTACTTTTGAATTAAGCATTAATACTTGATCAAAAGTTACTACGTCATTTTCGTTACAATCAATCTTTTCTACAAAGATTTCTGAACCTTCTGTTACATAGTATTGTTTTCCGCCAACTTTAATTACTGCGTTCATTCTTATACCTCCTTTTAATATACTAAGACTCGCTCTTAAGGTACATCAAAGTGTTTTTACCTTTTCAATGCGGTTTGGCATCGAGGTGTCAAACACAATGATTTTATCATATCTCACCATTCTTGTCAAACTTTTCTTTCTATTTATACCTTCTTAACACTTCTTGTGATTCTTCTCTTGTCAAGAAAAAACGATTCTTTTTATTCAATAATTTTCTAATTTCTTCTATTGAGGAAATCTCTATTCCTAATTCTTGTATGACTTCTAGTCGATATAATTCTTCTTCATTTAATAAAGTAATATCTTCTTCTAATAACTCTTTCTTTGAAATTCTCTTCAATAGATTGATTTTTTCTTCTAAAGAAGAATCCATTATAAAGAAATAATCTTTCTTATCCTCTATCATAGAAAGAAGATTTTCTCTTTCTAATAGAGATAAATTTTTCTCTAATAAATCTTTTTCTATTAGTAAAATATCAAATGATAAAGAAATTGTCTCTATACTAATATTATACTTTTTTAATACTTCTAGATTATCTCTTATGAATTCTATTTGATTTGATTTTTGATTCATAATAGAAATCCTTTTAGAGAAAAAACTAGCAGGAAGAATTCTTCTATTCATCCATTCTTTTATTTGCTTGATAATACTCATAGAAGTATTTTCTAATACAAATATGATTTCTTCTTCTCTTAATTCTAATAATTCTAATAGTTTTAATATTTCCAATAATTCTTCTTTGGAAAAAGATAATTGATTTAAATCAATTTTATCGATAGATACTCCATATCTACTTAATATTGCTTCTTTTATCTTTATGTTATCTTTTTCTAAATTACTTTTTACATCTATTAATTCTTGTAAATAGTCTTCGTTATGTTCTTTGATGATTGTTAAGAATGAAATAGCTAAGTCATCATCCTTTATTCTTCTTCCAAAGTCATGATATACTTTAATTTCTTTCTTTTCTAATTCCTTTTCTAATTTCTCTTTGAAAGAATCTACTTCTTCCCACTCTTTTTCTTTTTTTCTTCTCTTTTTCCCATATCTTTCTAAATAATCTTTAGTATGCTTTAATCGTTCTAAAATATCTTCTAATTTATATCTATCATTAAAGAGTTTTCTAATTGCTATTTCTTTATGAAATTCGATTTCTTTTTCATCGACTTCTCGATTCGCAATCACTTTAATATGTTTTTCTATATCATCATTAATACATTCTCTTACTAAATAGAAATTAATCGATTCAATTGCTTCTTTTTCATTCTCTTTAAAAAATTCTAAGTAAGGAATTAAATTAATAGAAGTATCTTTATTCTTAATATTCATAAGAATAAGAGCGATTTGAGAACTTTCTTTTCTTAATTCTCTTAAGCATTTAATTTCCTCTGTAAAACTATTAGTTTTTAAATAATTGATTACATCTTGTAATTTATGATTTCGATTCATAAGAATCATAAAACCTAAAAGAGTACGAGTTGTATCTTCACTTAAAGAAATAAAAAATTCCTTACAACTATCTATCATATAAGAAATCTCTTCGATATTTTTATTTTCTGAAAATAGATAGATATCACATTTGATATATTCCCATATATCTAGTTTTAAGAAATTAATGATTGTATCTAAAGAATTATCTTTTATTGTTTCTCTGATAAATTGATATGCTTTATATTCATCAGTGTTCTTTTCTAAGAATTTTTTCTCTTCTATCTGTTCATCTAATTCTTTAATAGTCACAACAATCTTCCTTTCTTAAGACTTTATTTTTTTCTTTTTTCTCTAATAGAGAATACATTTCTTTTACTGATTCTTCATTTTGTTTTAAGAAATCTTCCTTTTTGATTAATTCTTTTAAAGTTGATTCCATCTTATGAAAATCAAATACTTTACTTTTTAAAGATTCTAGATAGAGTTTATCCGTATCACTTTTCTTCATAAAAGCCGTAATTAAAGCATATTTATTTTTACTTAATCTAGAGAATACTACTCGTATTTTAAAGAGTTTTACTTCACATATTCCCATTAGATATCTATCATTTGTTAATACTTTTACATTTTTAAAAGTACCATCAACAATAGAATTTATTAATTCTTTGAAACCTTCATAGTATTCCATAGGAATATGTTCTAATTCATCTAAAATACGAATATTTCCTGAGATGGTAGGAACTAGTATAATTTCATTTTTTTCATCTATTTCTTCTTCTTTTTCTTCTTGTTTCTTTTCAATTTTACCTTTTAATAGATTCTTTTTTCTCTCTTCTTGTTGAATTAATTCTTCTATTTCTTTTATTTCTTCTTCTGAAGAATCTTTTTTTAATTCGTTTAAGTCTTCTATTTCTTTGATAGAAGAATAATAACAACGTAGTAAGATATTTTGATAATTAGGATGTTTTTTACTAGGAAGAACATAGTTTAATTCTTCTTCTTGAAAATGAATACGAAGGAGACGATAATTCTCTAAAAAGAAATTAACTTCTTCTTGAAAAGAATCTTCTTCCTCTTCTTCTAAGAATACAATTTCTTCTTTCTTGGGTTCTGGTTTTATTTCTTTCTGTTTTTCTTTTTTTTGCATCTTTTTAATCTCTTCTTTAATAGATGCAATTTTCTTTTCTAATTCTTCTAATATAGAAATTAACTCTTTCTTTTCTTCTTCCTTTGTCATGAATTCCACCTCAATAAATCCTGCTTATTATATCATTTTCTTCATTTGAAGTCAATTTACTTGTATTTTTTTTAATATTTGATAAACTAATCATAAGGAGATGATTTTTTGAAATATAAAAGAGTTCTTTTAAAACTTAGTGGTGAAGTACTTGCTGGAGATAAGGGACATGGAATTGATTTTGATTGTGTATTAGAACTTGCGAAGGAAATAAAGGAGTGCAACGAACTGGGATGTGAGATTGGAATTGTTGTTGGTGGAGGTAATTTTTGGAGAGGAAAAAGTAATGAATATATGGACCGAGCAACTTCCGATTATATTGGAATGTTAGGTACGGTTATGAATGCTTTAGCTCTTGGAGATGCTTTTAAACAATTAGATGTTCCTGTACGGGTACAAACTGGAGTAGAAATGAGACAAATTGCTGAATTTTATATTAAAGATCGAGCAATTCGTCATTTAGAAAAAGGTCGTATTGTTATCTTTGGATGTGGTACAGGAAGTCCATTCTTCTCAACCGATACCGCCTCTAGCCTACGAGCAGCTGAAGTAAATGCTGATATTTTAATCAAAGCTACAAAAGTAGATGGTATCTATAATAAAGATCCGAAAAAACATGATGATGCAGTTAAATATGATAAAATAACTTATATTGATGTTTTAAATCAAAAATTAAATGTAATGGATTCAACTGCAATTAGTTTATGTATGGAAGAAAAAATACCAGTTCTTGTATTTAATATCTTAGAAAAAGGAAATTTAGTGAAAGTCATACAAGGAGAAGATATCGGAACTTTAGTTGAAGAACAATTATAGTATTTCAAAAAAAGAGAACCCTGTGGTTCTCTTATATTTTTAATATTTTTTTAAGTTCTTTTGAATGAGAATTAATATACTTTTGTATTTTATCTGTTTCATTTAAATGATTAACGATTTCTTCTTTATGATCTTCTATTTTATAAATATCTTTATCAGCTAATTCTAACAATCCATATTGATTCAAAAAGAAAGCTAAATTGATATCTGATACAATTCTACGTAAAGGAGTTGAGGAATGCGTATAAGCATATTTTTCTGTTGTATAATGACCATTTTCACGATAAATAGCAAAAGAAGAATTCTCTCCTACATAATAATTTACTAAAATCGAAGTAAGCGCAACCAAATCTTGAATCTTATTTGGATTTAATCCATTGATATAAGGAAGATGAGATTGTTTTTTTACTTTCATACAACATTCTTTTAGAACAAGTAATTGTTCTTTTTCTTTTGATTCTAAACAATCATCTTCTAGTATTCTTTTTGCTTGAAAAGGAGATAAAGATTCTCTTACAATAATTCTTTTATTATTAACCGTACGAGATAAAATATTTCCTTCTTGATCAATAATAAAATTAAAATTATTTACGTTTTTTACAAATCCTTTATTTAACGATAAATCAAAATGAGCAAGAGTTCTAGGTAACATATCAATATTATAAGTTTTTCCGTTTCCTCTTACATAATAAGTTGCTCCTCTTTGATAAGCTTCTTCTGCTAATCTTCGATTTTCATTTAAAATATGAACAGCATCAGATATATAAACATCTAATAAATATAAGTCTCCTTCTTTTTTGATATGAAAAGCAGTATCTAAATCAGGAGAAGTAATATCATCAATCGAAATAATATGTTGATCTTCTACTTTTTGATATTTTTCATAATTCGTCTGATAACTTCCTCTTTCTAAGATAAGAGGTTGTAGAGAAATCTCATTTGTTTCAATTTTTCTTCTAATCATATCTTCTTCTTTTAAATGATTAACTAATTCATCTAATTTTTGAAGAAGCAATCTTTTTACTTTGGTATAGTTTGCTATATCATCTACTCTCATTCTTATATCGGAATCATTTTCTAATTTTTCGATAATACTTTTAATGATTTTCATCGTTTGAAAACTGATTTTTTCTTTTTCTTGGATATTTTCCATAAAATAATTTAGATTATTTACTGAAACTATTTCTCTTTCTAATTGGATATTTAATGCTCTTAATAAGGATGAATTATCATTTTTTGTTTGTAATTGATCGACTAAATAAATCTTTTCTTCTGGTAATTGTTCTCTTAATGATTGATAGAACGAAGATAATATCGTTGGATTTCTTTTGAAAGATTGAACCAATACTTTTCCCAACTTAATATCTTGTTTGATAAGAATAATCCAATCATCTTTTTCTTGTTTTAACGAATAATAATTTAATAATAATGTATCAATTTTAAAAAATAGAGCTTTTTTTTGAGGAAGAGTTAGATCTTCTCTTTCTTCAATTTCAATTCTTAATTGGATTAATCTCTCTATTTTCTCTTTTAAATGATTGGTATCCACTAACCCTTTCTTAATTCCATTTATTTCATTGTCTAAGAAAGATGACATTTTCGATATAAATAATATATTACTACTTTTTTCTTCCATAAGAAGTCCTCCTAAGCAGGAGTTATTCTATCATAGATTCCCGGAAATAGCAATCACTAACCCAACTACTTTAAATTCTCTAATAAATTATTAATACCTTTGGTAATATCTTGATAAGCAGTTTCAAAGTCTCTTGTATACCAAGGATCTTTGATATCATAAGGTAATAACTTTCTAATCTTAGAATCATCTTTTAAAATATCTTTCATTCTTTTGATATTAGAGTCATCCATTCCAATAAAATAATCAAAGTTGTCTAAATCTTCTCTTTTTAATTTTGATGCCTGATGAAGAGAATAAGGAATCTTATGTTCTTCTAGTACTTTCTTTGCTGGATAATATAAATCATTTCCCTCTTCTTCTTCTGATGTTCCTTTTGAACGGATGAGAAAGTTCTCTTCTAAGTTTTTTTCTCTTAATTTTTCTTTCATAATAAATTCAGCCATAGGACTTCTACATATATTTCCTAAGCAAACAAAACAAATTCTAATCATGAATAACCTCTCTTATTTCTTCTTCTAAGATAGAATATAAGTAACAAGATGTTTTTTTCTTTGTTTTTTCTTCAATTACTCTTCGATATCCATTTAATTGTTTATCATATTCTTCTTCTAAAATATTTTTTAACTTATAATCAACAATAATCATTTCCTCTTCTTTTTCAATTAATAAATCAATAATTCCATGAGAAGATTGATTCTCTTCTTCATAAATAAATTCATATTCTTTCAACATATTACAAGATAATTTATCTTTCATAAAATCTGAATGAATAAAAGCATCTATTTTTTCTTTTATTCGATTACTAATTGGATATTTTGATAAATCATAATGATTAAAATCTATCATTTCTAATATTTCATGTACTTTTGAACCAAAATCCATTACTTCTTTTTCTTCTTTAGTAGGAAGATGAAGAGTTGATTTCGAAAAATGAGATTCTTCTAGTATCTCTTCTTCTACCTTAATTTCTTCTACTTGTAGAGGAAGAGCATCTTCTTGTTCTAAGAATACTTCCTTGTTATTAGTAAGATATTCTTTGGTAGCGATAAGATTAGTTTCCTTTTTGTAGATTAGTAAAGAAGAATAGATACTTTTAATGATCGTTAAGAAAGAATAATAAGAATATTTTACTTCTTTTGTTAAAGGAACTACTTCCTCTTCTATTTCTGGTATTACAAGTATCATCTTTTCTTTTGCTCTTGTTAATGCTACGTACAATAATCTAATCTTCTCTGAGATTTCCTCTTTCTTTGTTTTCCTTTTTAAAAGAGTCTTAATAATCGTATCTTTATAATATTCATCTACCTTTGGAAGAATCACTCCATATTGATTATCATATAAAATCTTATCATTTAAATCAGATAAATTAAATTTAGAAGGAAAAGAAGCAAAATAACAAATAGGAAATTCTAATCCTTTTGATTTATGAATTGTCATAATTTTTACAGAGTTATTGGATTCTTTATTCATATTAAATTTTAAATCATTATCAGAATCAAAAATCTGATTTAAATAATCATTAAAGTCATAAATCGTATGTCCTTTTCTTTCATAATCTTTACATAATTGATAGAAATATTCTTCTCGAATTCGATATTTTTTCATATTTCCTACTGTTATTAGTTTTTCTTCATAGGAAAAAGCATCTAATACTTTTAATAAATAAGTACTTAAGGGACAAGTATCCATCTCTTTACTTAGTTCTTCTCCTAATTGATAAAGAGGAGTTTCTTGAAAAGACTGATTTTGAAAGACTTCGAATATTTCTTCATCGCAAGTAGGAAAAAGAAAACTTCTAGATAAAGATAAATAAGAATATTTAAATTCTTGTTCAAAGTTTTTTTCTTTGATACAAATTAAGAATTGAATGAGATTCTTTAAGATAAGAAGATCATCTTCTTTCTTTAAAGATTCTTCTTTTTCAATACTTAAAGGTATTTGCAAATATTCAAACATCTTCTTATATAAATCAAAATATTTACTCTTATCTAATAAAATAACAAAATCTTGATACGTAATATTTCTTAGTTTTTTTAAATCTCTATCATATACTTGATAATGTTCTTCTACTTTCTTCTTGATATCCATTCCTATTAGATAAGCTTCTTGTTCTTGTTCACTTACTCTACCCAAATTTTCTTTTTTATAAGTAATGATATCTAGATGATTATCGATATGATTATCTCCTTCTTCATTATAAGAAGTATTTCCATATACCATTTGATGAGATTCTTGATATTTTGCTCCTCCTATTTCATCATCCATAATAAGATTAAAAATATCATTGATATTGTCTAAGACTTCTTTTCTACTTCTAAAGTTCTTTAATAAGTCTATTTTCATGCCTTTTTTCCCATCTTGATACGTATCATATTTATCTTTAAATATATAAGGATTTGCATTTCTAAAACGATAGATAGATTGTTTGACATCTCCTACCATATAGACATTATTTCTTTCAATTAAGGAAATGAATGCTTCTTGCGTATCAGAAGTATCTTGATATTCATCAATTAGAATTTCTTGAAAAGAATTTCTTAATTCTTCTTGTATTTCTTTATTTTCTTTTACGACTTGAATAGCTAGATGAGCAATATCAGTAAAATTATAAATATCATTTTCTTTTTTATACTTAGATAATCTTTTATCTAATTCTATTAAAATTCTAAGAATAGCTTCTACATTAGTTTTTGTAGATAAGATTTCTTCTTTCATTTCTTCTCTAGAAGAATAGATACATAGATCTTTTATTTCTTTAGCTGTTTGAAATAAAGCTTGTTTCTTTGTTTTTCCTAATTCATCTGAATTCCGAGGAACTGTAATACTCTTATAAGCTAATCCTTTTAAGAATTCCTCATACGAATTAGCTTGTAGAAAAGGAAGAAAATTATCTTCTAATTTCGCAACAAAATCTCCCTCAAAATATTCTTCTAATTCTAACAACTGTCTTCTCAGTAACAGCTGTTTTTCTTTTAAAAGAGAAGTATATTCTTCTATTACTTGATTCAGATATTCTTCTTGAAAAAGAGATTCTTTATAATGAGCAAGATATTCTTCTTTTTCTACTTTTAATTCTATTTTTTGATAACATTTTAAAATACTAGATTTTAATTCTTCATCATCTTTTAAACAGAAATCATGAACTAATGAAGAAAAATCAGGTTTAATTGACAAATAATTTTCTTCCATGATTTCATCTAATAATTCTTTCTTCTTTAAATTGATAATTCCATCATCAGTTATTTCTATTTTATCGGTAATATTTAAGTTGGTATGATATTTCTTTACAATCGATAAAGCAAAAGAATCAAACGTAGTAATATAAGCTCCTTCTATTCGATCTGCTTCTTCTTTTAATGATGGTGTTTTTAAGATTGCTTTTCGAATTCTCTCTTTCATTTCTTTCGCGGCCATATTTGTAAACGTTAATATTAATAATTGATTTACTGGAATCCCTTGTAATAGTTTTTGTTTAACTCTCTCTGTTAATACAGCGGTTTTTCCAGAACCAGCTCCTGCTGATACAATAATATTTTTACCGGATGAAGTTATCGCAAGCATTTGTTCTTCAGTAAAATTCATTCTTCATCACCTCCTAGGAAGGATAAATCTTCTACTTTATCTAGATATTTGATATCCTTTTCTTTATAAAAACATAAGTCTTTAAAATTACAATATTCACATGAGATATTCTTCTTATCATAGACTTTTGGATTAATAGAAAAATCTGCTTGTAAAATATTATCTGTTGTACGGTTAATTGCTTCGCCTGTAAATTTAATGACTTGATATAACGTATCATTATCCATTATCTTAGAATAAGCTCCAAATTTATTATCTTTGTATTTTAAACTCTTAATTAGAGAACTATCTTCATAAGTAGTATCAAATCTTTCTAATATTTCTATTTGATCTGTTGAGTAACCATTTAGATAATATCTCTTTTCTTTTTCTTCTTCTACTGTCTTACTCCATGTTGGATAAGGAAATAATATATTTTGGTAATAAATTCCTGTAAAGATAGGATTTTCTATTGTTTTTGTTTGATGAATTAAATATAAATAGATGGGTAATTGCATATGAAGATAATATTTCATTGGTTCTAAATGGGTATCAATTGTTCCTGTTTTATAATCAACAATCGAAAAGTATGTATCACTAATCTTCTTATAATACATAATCTTATCAATATAACCAACAAATTCAACGGCAATCTCTTTTTGTAATTCTAACGATAATTTTTTTTCATAGTATTCAGAATCATAACCAGTTAGTAAATTTTGTTTTTTTAATATTTCTAAGAATTCTTTTAATTCTTTTTTAATTCTATTTAATAAAAATTTTTCTTTTAAAGTACATTCTCTTGTTTCTATATATTTTTCCATCTCTAAATCAATATCAAAAGGAATATCTTTTCCCAAAGATAAAATCTTATGATAGAAAGATCCTAAAAAAGCAGCAAAAGTATCCGTATACTTATCTATTTTTAATACATATTTCAAATAGTATTTAAATTTACATTCATTATAACTATTAAAAGAAGTATAAGAAAGCTTTAAAGGATATGGAAGATTCTTTTGATAAGTATCTAAATGAATTCCTGTAAATGCATGAGAATAGGTTTTATAGGGAATGGAATAATGATGATTTAAAAGAGCTAAGTTCTCATCTTTTTCTCCATATAAATCAAATCTATCTCTCATTTCAGATAATAGAATTTTGTTATATTGATTAGAATAATTATAAATATCTTTTATACCTTTAATCACTTCTAAATTCCAATCTTCTATGATACTAGATGGATAAAAAGAGGCAAAAGGAGTAGATTTTTTATAACTCATTGTTAAATTCTTTACTCTACTTAATAAATATTTTGTTACTTCTTTTCTTCTTTTATTGACTTCGTCTGTCGTATAAAGATTAACTTCATCTTTTAAAGAATCTGAAAGATAAGAAACATCTTTTTCCATTTTCGGTAAGATATCTTGATTACATCCTAGTACAAAAAGATATTCATCATCATCAAAACTTCTTTGATAAAAATCCGTAATATTAACCGCATGAACCATCTTCTTAGGAGAAAGATAAGTATTCTTGAATAAATCCACTTTTATTTGTTCTTTGATAGGAGAATCTTCTAATTCTACGATTCTTTTTAATAGAGATATTATTTTCTTATTAATAGGAAGATATTCTTTCTTTTCTAGATCTAATTCATTCGTTTTTAGATAATCTAATCCTATTTTAGTAGAATAGATAGATTCTTTTAAATCAATATTAATAGGTATTTGATAATAAGAGAATATTTTCTTTACGAGAAATAAATAGTCTTCTTTGATATTGGATAAATAGATTTTATTGAAAGGGATTCCTTTTTCTAATAATTGTCTAATCATGATACAAGTACCACTAATTTCTTCTTCTATCGTTTCATATTCCATTACTTTAGTACTCAATGTTGTATTAGGCACTTCTATTTTTTTTCCTAGAGCTAGTTCTTGATATTTTTCTAACTCGAAGTATTCTTTTATTTCGATTTCGGTATCTTTTAAATAGTCATGAAAAGAAGGATTTATTTCTAATAAATGATTCGATATTAATTCTTTTTTTAGAGATTGTAGAAAGATTAATTTTTTCTTATGATAAGTTTTTTCATCTTCTATTCCATATAAACTATTTAAATAGATTTTCGCAACATCAATATGAAGATGATAATGATCCATTAAGTAATAGAGAGCTTTTTCATCATAAGAAAAAAAATAATTATTTTGAAATTCTTCTATTGTCATATATTTTTGATTGAACAAAGTATTTTGTGATTGAAGAGATTTTAAGATTCTAAGTTTCTCTTCATTTGGACAAATGATAAGTTTCTTCTTATTTTGCATAGTTATCACCTTCTTTATTATATCATGAGAAATGTCAAAAAAAAAGAAGAGTTCTCGCTCTTCTTATCCTACTATTTTTATTAAATCGTTTGTCCTCCACAAATCAAAGTAGCTACATAAGTATATTGATTATCGTTTTCATTCACTTTGGTAACCGTAACATATGATTCTGTCATACAAGACTCCCCATTTGGATTTTTTACATCATCCTCTAAGAATTTTTTTGTTTTTAATTCACTCAAATAAATCTTAACTGCATTAGCAGTTCCAGCTTTCTTAGGAATTTTTCCTTTATTATATTGAAGATAACTTTCTGTTGCTAGCTCCACTACTTTTTTTTGCTGTTTGATTTCTTGATTTCTTGCATTTTTTACTATTTTTGTAATAGCAACTACTGATACTACAGAAATTAAACCTAATATAATAATAACAGCAAGTAACTCTATTAATGTAAATCCTTTATTCTTTTTCATAAGTAATTCTCCTATTCTTACCTAACTATACCACGTTTTTAGTTTTGTTTCAAGTATTCTTTGATGATTCATTGTCAAATAAAATGTAAAAAAAAAAGCTTATTCAGCTTCTTCTTTCACTACTTCTACTTTACCTTTGTAAGTACCACATTTAGGACAAACTCTATGAGGTTTAATCATTTCACCACAACTAGGACATTTTGTCATTCCAGGAAGTTCCATAGCGTTATGACTTCTTCTCATTCTTTTTCTTGTTTTTGATACCTTACGAAAAGGAACAGCAAACAATTGGATATCTAATTTCATTCTAATCCCTCTCTTTCCATTTCTAGTAATAAATCATTAAATGGATTGGAAGTTTGATTTCTCTCATCTTCACTTATTAATTTCCATCCATCCCCGTGAAATTTACTGAGATCTTTAACCTTAGTAAACTGTAAGGGGACCTCTAGAACAGTATTTTCCCATAAAAACGAAAAAATATCAAGAGTATTTTCATCTTTTTTCCAATTTTCATAAGAAAAATCATCATATTTGGTGTTAATTTCGTATTCTACCTCTTCTAAAGAGATAGAATCTTCTATGATTACACTACCAGTTATACTACATTCTATATAATCAGCTAACTCATTTTCTTCATTTTCTTTTAACGTAATAAATCCTTTTACCGTTAATGGATTTACTTTTATGATATCAGGAGAATGATATTCATCTGGTAATTGATAAATGCTAGATATATCGATTTTATCTTTTTGATTGGTATAAAGAGGTATTAAATCAATATTCATACTCTATTTCGCAATCGCATAGGAGTCTTCATCTTCAATAATACGTATCTTTCCATGATAATGAAGTTTCGCTCCTAACGGTAAGCTAGAATCTTGACTTACCCAAGTTCTAATTGATATATCTAATTTTTCTAAGGCATTTATCTTATCTTCTACAAGAATTCCATTTTCCAATTCTTCTAGATTATATATTTTATTATCTTTCTTATTAATCTTTACTGATATTTTAATATCTTCTTTTGGTATCTGATATTCTCCACAATCGTCTTCTTTTATTTTCTCTTTATCTTCTACTATTTGTACTTTATAATTAACTTTTTCTGTTAGATTATTTTTAATTGATACCGTATAAGTTTTGGAAGTTAGTCCTACCGAATCGGTTACTGGTGTAACTTTTACTATAGATAGTTCATCCCCTGTTTTTTCATGATAGATTACATCTAATGATTCCGAATTGAAATCAACACTACTATCTGTTTCAAACTTATAATAGATATAATGAGTAGAAATAACTGCAATTAATAATATGCACGCTATGAAAATAACATTTTTTCTGAATTCTTTCTTTTGATAAATACTAAACATATGCGTATTTTCACCTCTTATTTATCATATTATCACAAATTCAGCCTTTTCCTTTTTTTTCTCTTCTCTTTTATTTTATTTGACAATCTATTGACATAATTTTTCCATAACTTTGTAAACCGTATCAATTGTATCACAAGTTACAATAAATCTAGAAGTATGACAAAAACGTAATCCTTTAATTCCTGATGCTTGTTCTAATTCTTCATCTGTTAAACCTGCCCACTCTTTTGGAAATTCCAATCTAGCAGTTTTATCTGTTATACTTTTTGGAATTGTTTTTATCGCATAACCACCTCGATTAGAAGGAAATGCAACAAATAAAATAGAATTTGCTTGTTCACTATTTAAAATGGTATCTTCATAAGGAAGATATTTTTCTAGAATCAAATATTTTTGATTTTCTTTTATGTTAGATAATTCTTGTTGAACAATGATATCTGCTTTTACTTTTCCTGTTATGTAGATGATTTCTTCTTGAAGAATTCTTTTCGCAAGTTCGACTGCTTTTTGAAATTGTTCTGATTCTACTTCATTAGAGTCATAACTTGGATTAAATATTTTAATGATATTACTAATTGTTTTTACTTTATAATTTGCTTCTATCTTAGGAAATACACCATTATCATCAGCATCAATTCCTTCTATTAAATCTTTATCAACACCTAGAAATACTTCTTCAACGTTTTCTATTTTACAAGTTTCTAGATACTTTCTTCCAAAATGATTCCATAATAAACCAATCGAACTATAAGGAATATTATTCTCTCTTCTCTTAGCATCTATCTGATGATGATCAAATTCTCCTCTACCAATATCATAGATAATAGCTTCGTGAGGAATATTATCGGGAAGACTTGGTGTTCTATAAACTTTTACTTCTTTTAAATATAACTCTAAGAAAGCTGTTGCGAATACTTCATCTGCATGCATTGTTCCACTATGCGTAATACAATTAGCTTCTAAGGGGTTCGTTACTACTTTTAACATAGAATCCCTCCTAATCTCTTCTACCGGCTATGGTTAGTAATCTTAAGATTTGAAGAACTGTGGAAGCAACAGACGCAACATATGTTAAGGCTGCTGCGGTTAACATTCCTCGACATTGACTTAATTCCTTATTCTCTACAATCTTCAATTGTTCGATTTGTTTTAAAGCTCTACTAGATGCATTAAATTCTACTGGTAACGTAACAATTTGAAATAACAAAATAATACATTCCATTAAAATACCAATGATGATAAAATCAAAGATACTAGCAAATAATCCAATCATAATAGCGATATAACCAAACATAGATGCTATATTAACAAAAGGAATTAAACTACTTCTCATCTTTAAGAAAAAATAATTGTTTTTATCTTGAATAGCATGACCACACTCATGAGCCG
Source organism: uncultured Erysipelotrichaceae bacterium (assembly GCA_902797265.1). Classification (GTDB taxonomy): domain Bacteria; phylum Bacillota_I; class Bacilli_A; order RF39; family UBA660; genus UBA3789. The sequence continues at coordinate 11,586 of CADBSF010000024.1, read as the reverse complement.
CAACGGATACAGAAGCTAAGGAAGACTCTCCATAAATAGCAGGAGAAAGTCTTACTACTTTTCCTCTTGGATCATAATGATCACTTAATACCCCTTTTGTTTCTTCTACTTTTACATGGCTTAATCCATTTTCTTCTAAAATTAATTTCGCAACTTCATACCCTTTTAATCCTCTAATAGAAGATATCTTTCTTGTCTGCTTATATTTACTATTGATATAAGCTTGTGAGGATAGAGTAATAATAAGTGCGACTAATAAAAATATCATTTCCATAAAATCTCTCCTTTCATTCTTGTTATTTATTATTATACTTTTTTATGATAGATTCTGCAACTTTTATTCCATCAATTGCCGAGGTTGTGATTCCTCCTGAATAACCAGAACCCTCTCCACAAGGATATATTCCTTTTACATTGGATTCTTTTTCCTCATCTCTTACGATTACTAAAGGCGAAGAAGTTCTTGTTTCTACTCCTAAAAGAAGAGTATCTTCTCGATCAAAACCTTTTATCTTTTTTCCAAAATTTGGGAAAGCTTCCTTAATTGATTCTGTAACAAATTCTGGTAAAATACGATTTAAATTCGATAATTGATAATCTCCTTTTGTATTTGGTTTAATTTCTCCTAAACTGATAGATTTCTGATTCTTTATAAAATCCTTTAATAATTGAACTGGAATCTTTCCTGATCCTGCTAGGTAAGCTTTTCTTTCTAATTCTCTTTGAAATTCTAATCCACTGAATAAATCTTCTTCTAAATCATCTTTTCCAATGGTAACTACAATTGCGCTATTGGAATTTTCTCCTTCTCTTTGATAATTACTCATACCATTTACCACTAAACATTCTTTTTCACTAGAAGCATTGACTACATATCCTCCTGGACACATACAAAAAGAATAGACTCCTCGATTCTTACTTGTTTGATAAGTTAACTTATAACTAGCTGGAGGAAGATATTTTCTATTTTCTCCATATTGACTATTATCAATCATTTCTCTTTTATGTTCTACTCTAACGCCTACTGCAAAGTTCTTCTTACGCATTTCTATCTTTTTTTCTCTTAACATTTGAAAAGTATTTCTAGCAGAATGACCGATTGCTAGAACAACAATATCTGTTGGTATTATTTCCTTTTCATTAACGATTACACCTGTAATATGATTATTTTCTATTTCTAAATCAGTTACTTCACTATTATAGTGAAATTCTCCTCCCATAGATAATATTTTATTTCTCATATTTACGATCACTTTTCTTAATATATCTGTTCCAATATGAGGTTTATTCTCAATTAGAATTTCTTCTGGTGCTCCATTTTCTACAAATATTTGAAATACTTTTAAAATTCTATTCTCTTTATCTTTGGTTAAGGTATTTAATTTCCCATCACTGAAAGTTCCTGCTCCTCCTTCTCCAAATTGAATATTCGAATTTTGATTTAACTCTCCTGTTTGAAAGAAATGTTCTACTGTCTTGATTCTTTCTTCTATTTGTTCTCCTCTTTCTAATAGGATAGGACGATATCCTAATTCCGCTAAAAGATAAGAACAAAACAATCCAGCTGGACCACTTCCTACAATGATAGGTCTATGTTTTAACGATAATTTTCCTGTAACTTCTATTTTATATTCTTCAGGAAGAGACATTGAAACATCATTCGATTTATTATGTCTTAAAATATTCTCTTCTTTTAAAACACTACAATCGCATTCATAAATATAATAGATTTGATTCTTATCTCTTGCATCAATGGATTTTTTCTTGATAAGAATTGATTCTATTTCTTCTTCTTTTATTCTTAGTTTTTTTCCAATTCTTTTTTTAATTTCTATCTCTTGATTACTTCGAATTGGTACTTTTATTTGTTTTACTCTAATCATGAATAGCCTCTCCTACCAAAATTCCTGTTAATGCCGCAATGGTTAAATTATATCCTCCACATACACCATCCATATCTAATAATTCTCCAATTACATATAAATTCTTTCTTTTTAATGATTCTAACGTATGAGGATTAATTTCTTTTAAAGAAATTCCTCCTGTTACTGTTTGAGAATAATCAAATCCTTTGGTACCAATAATTTCTACTTTATAGTGTCTAAGAGAATGAATTAAATTCATTTTTTCTTCATTGGATAAATCTTGATAATAAGAATCTTTATTGATATTAGATTTTTCTAATAATAAAGAAACTACTTTATCATGTAAAAATCCTTCTAATAAAGAAGAAATTGTTTTCTTTGGATGTTTCTTACTAAAAGAATCTAAATATGGAGATATTAGAGTCTTAATAAAGGGAACAAAGTTAATTTTAATTTCTTCTTTTTTTCCTTCTTCTAATCCTCTAGATATATCACTACTTAAATTAAAAGTACAAATTCCACTTAATCCATAATCTGTTATTTGTAATTCTCCTTCTTCTTTTTTGATAAAGTTGTCTTCTTCAAATAATTCTAAAGAGACTTCACATCTGACACCACTCAGTTTTTGTAATTTTTTATCATTACTAATAACCGGTACTAAAGCGGGTAAAGGTTTATAAATCTTATGATATTTTTCTAATAATTGATAACCATTTCCATCACTACCAGTTTTTGGATAAGACATGGAACCTGTTCCTACGATTACTTTATCGACAATGAATTCTTCTTGATTGGTTTTAATAATAAATTGATTTTGTTTTTCTACAATCGATTCGACATAAGTATTTGTTAATAGATGAATATTTTTTTGTTTAACTTCTTCTAACAAAGCATTTTTTATGGTAATTGCTTGATTAGAATTTGGATAATAGTATCCTTTTTTTATCTTAGGAATAATTCCTAATCGATCATAAAACATTTCTACTTTATCTAAATTCTCTTTGGTTAGAATTTGTTCTAAGATATCTTTATCATGACTATGATAACAATCTAGACTTTGATTTTCATTATAGTAATTACATCTACCATTTCCAGTTAATAAGAGTTTCTTTAATGGTTCTTTATTTCGTTCTAATATATAAATTTCAGCATCTTTTTTCTCAATACAGATACTAGTAATAATACCACTAACGCCTCCACCAATAATTGCGATTTTCATCTTTCATCACCCTTTTGTCCGAACATATTATATCATTTTTCTATTCATTCGTAAATTATAATTGTTTATTTTTCTTATTTATACTATAATAAGATTGGTTAGTGATAGAAATAAAAAAAGAAAAGGAGTTGTTGATAGAATGGATCAAAAAAATATTAAGAAAAAGATAAAAGTAAAGAATAAAAGTATTATTTTTATTCTCTTATTTTTAATCATTGTAGTTCTTTCTTTTCTAGCCGGATACTTTTTACTAGGAAATTTTCAAAAAGATTCTTTAGAACAAATTGAAAAGAATTATGCAACATCAGTAATTACTGTAAGAGATGCCAAATTATATAATAAAAAGAAAAAAGTAGTTGGAAAAATACAAAAAGGTTTTTCTTTGGAATTAGAAGAGATTAAAAAATTAAGTTTAGAAACGAATTATTTTAAAATAAAAGATACTTCTTACTATGTATCTTATAAAGATGTAAAAAAATCTAAGAAAATAGAATCATCTTCTTTATCTTCTATGTATCTTCCTTTTAATAAGAATATTCAAGGTAAAAATATATCTTTTTATCATAATAAGAAAAACGTTCTTACGATTGATGAAGAAATAAATCTTCCTATTCTATCTAGTAATCAAGATTCTTATACAGTATCCTTTTTGAATCGATTATTAGAAGTAAAGAAAAATAAAAATATCAAAGAAATAGATTCTAAAAATACAGAAGAGACAGAAGCAAGTTCTGTTAGTGTTCTATATTATGAAGGAATTGCTCCTATCTGTACGGATGATAATTGTGTTCCTTCTAGTCTTGTAAGAGACCAAATTGATCGATTAAAAGAAGAAGGATATTCTTTCCTTACAAAAGAAGAATATATGAACTATGTTAATGGATATGTTCGTCTAAAAAATAAAGTAGTTCTTCTTTCTACAAAAGAAGAAACTGATGAAGTAAAAAAGATTATGGATGAATATCAAATACCAGTAGCAATCTTTAATGATAGTGATCACATATCTTTCCAATCTAGTAACAAAACATCTACTCCTCAAGATGAAAAAACAGCCGTAAATAGATATCAATTAAAAAGATATTCTACCGCTAGTAATATTGTTAAAATGGCAAATGGTGAAGAAGTAATAGAAAGTGCATCTTCAACTAGTAGTTCCATAAATGGAGTTCCTGTTTTAAATTATCATTTCTTCTATGATCCAGGAAATGGAGAAAGTTGTGATGAAAGTATCTGTTTAACTACTGCAAAATTTAGAGAACATTTAGAATATTTAAAAAATAATGGTTATACTGCTCTTACTATGAAAGAATTTGTTAGTTGGATTTATGGAGAAATTGATGTTCCAGAAAAATCTGTATTAATCACAATTGATGATGGTGCAATGGGAACAGGTGCACATAACGGTAATAAGTTGATTCCTTTATTAGAGGAATATAAAATGCACGCAACTCTATTCTTAATAGCTGGTTGGTGGAAAATAGATAATTATCAATCTGATTATCTAGAAATTCAATCTCATACTTATAACATGCATCAATATGGTAGTTGTGGAAAAGGAGAACTTGTTTGTGCAAACTATGAAGAAGCAAAAGCAGATCTTAGTCTATCTCTACAAGAAATAAAAGATAACACTTCTTTCTGTTATCCATTCTATAATTATGATGATGAAGCCGTTCAAGCTGTTAAAGACTTAGGTTTCCGAGTAGCTTTTGCAGGAGGAAATAGAAACGCAACTAGAAATAGTAACAAATATGCAGTTCCAAGATATCCTATTTTAAGTAGTATTACACTAAATCAATTTATCAATATTGTTAATTAAAGAACTTCGGTTCTTTTTTCTTTCTTTAAAAAAATCTATCCTAAATATATATTGTTATATGGAAGACTTAGAAATATTTAAAAGGATTCCAATACTTATCAAACTAATTAATAAACTACTACCACCATAACTTAAGAATGGTAGTGTAACTCCTGTTATTGGAATTAATCCCACTACTACCATAAGATTAAGACTTGCTTGAAATAATATTTGAAAAACAATTCCAAAAGACAAATACTTTTTAAAAGAATCTGTTTGTCTTATTGCAATCTTAATTCCTCGATAAAGAATAATACTAAATAAACCAACTACCAGAATAGCACCTATAATACCAAATTCTTCTAAAATGATTGCGAAAATAAAATCTGTTTGTGGTTCTGGAAGATAAAAATGTTTCTGAATCGAATTTAAATATCCTCTTCCTAATAATCCACTAGGAGCAATTGCATATAAACTTTGAATACTTTGAAAACCAGTTCCTAGAGGATCTTTCCAAGGATTTAGAAAAGAAGTAATTCTATTTAATCGATAAGGAGCAATGATAATTAAAACAATGATTCCAATCACTCCTAGGATTCCTCCTCCTACAAAAAATTTCATATCAGATCCAGCAACAAATAATAAAGAAATAATTGATAAAATCATAATGAATCCTGTTCCTAAATCAGGTTGTAACATAATAAGAGAAAAAAATAAAAAAGAAATAAATAAGATAGGAAAGATTCCTGTTCGATAAGTTTTTATATATTTATCACTCTTTGATAGATATTTACTAGTAAAAATTAATAAACATATCTTAGCTGCTTCACTAGGTTGTATTCCAAAAGAACCAATTCCAAACCAACTTCTACTACCATTTCGAATACTTCCTATTCCTGGAATTAGAACAAGTACCAATAAAATGAAAGAAAACAAAAAAATCATATTAGATTGCTCTTTATAAATATCTACAGGAATAAAAGACGTTATTATCATAAGAATAAATCCTATTAATAAAAAGAATAATTGATATTTCAAGAAATGAAAAGAATCTTGAAACTTATAATTAGCCCAAATACTAGAAGAAGAATAGATCATCATAAGTCCAAATATAGATAATAGAAAAGTACTAATTAAAAGAATTTTATCCATATTTTTCATGATAGTCACCTATTTTTATTTTATTCTTGATAAAAAAAAAATAGAATACATTTAAGTATTTCTATTCTTTTTAATTGAATTTAAGATAACATTCTGATAGTGTTCACAATTTGTAGGAGCATCATTACTCTTTATAATTTCTATTACATATACAATATCATTCTTTTTTGTACTATAATAAGTTTTTTTTGCATAATAATTCATTTCTGAAAAAGTATACCATTCTATACCATTAATCATTTTTTCACTTATAGCTGTTGTTTCTTCAGCTTTACTGGATTTTTCTATTCTTTTTAATAATTCTTGTGAATTGTTATATTTCTCTACAGCATACATATGAAATGAGCAAGATTCATAGACATTATTATTGGAAGAATAATAAAATTGATAATCATATTTTTCTGATTCATCAACAAAAGATTCTGGTAAATCAATTAAAAATTCATCTTTCATGGTAATAGAAGTATCATATACAGTTTTTATTTCATCAGAATTGTTTCGATAATCACCAAAACTATAACTGAAAATTGATACAGAAATTCTTACAAAAACACATAGCGCTACTAAAACAACTATTAATCCAATATCTGTTATTATTCCTATCAAAATACCTTTTGAATTAATTCCCCCATTTACTCTACATTGATTTTTAATCATAGATGGATTTTCAGAAGAATTTTGTTGTTTTATCTGTTCAATTTTTTTCTTAGACCAATATATATATAGTTTATTAAATGAGAAAAGCATAACAATTCTAAGAATTACGGGAATGAAATATAATTTGAAAATACTAATTGAAACAAAATCAATAAGAAATATAATAATACCATAAAGATACAATTTTCTATAAAATAGATATAATCCACCAAAAAATCCTGCAGAAATATTATAGATATTATTTGTTATGGGATAATAATTATCTCCTATATAACACTGTAATAAGTAATCATTAGGATCTATTTTTTCTCCTAATTCTATTATTTCATCATTTGTTTGAATCTGGTTATTTTGTTCATTTTCATATGCATTTTGTTCTTGATATAAATTAGTACTATTTATTTGAGGATTAAGTTCATTTCCATTATATTGTTGTTCATAATTGTTTTCAATATTCGTATTATTTTCATCATTCATAAAACACTTCTCCTCTTTATATTATTTATTTTATTTCTTTAATAATCATAGAATCATCATCGAAAGATTTTTTTTGTACCTCAAAAGTAACAGTATATTTATTATTTGGTGATAAGGCAAACGGTAGTTCATTATAAGTATAAGGAGGTTCAATAACATATTGCAAAGTTATGACATCTCCTTTGTCATCTTGAAAATTAAAAATTCTAACATCTTCTGCAGGAATATAAGTACCATCTTCTGTAGGAGTAAATCTACTGAATTCTTCATTAACATACGTTAATTTTTCTGTATGAGTTCCTAATTCTAATAAGCCTAATTCTTTTCTTAATTCGTTTTCAGTCTTTACACTACTAATATCTTTATTATTCGATTTTAATCTTATCTTATATCCAGTAATGATTCTTTCTTTATTTTGAACTTTATAATAAATATCTACATCAATATAACTATTATAATCATAGAAAGATTTAATAATTTCTGCGATATCACTTTCTGGAAGTGCATAATTAACATCATCAATATCTATCGTACATATGTCACCGAAACATCCTCTTCCATTAATATTTGCGTTTTTGATTACCTTTTCGTTAGAAGCAAATAAAAATGTTCTAACTAGAAAAACTATTCCTAAAATAGCAATTAAAACTATGATAATAATAGTTATCATATGACTATTATTTGATTTCTTATCTTCATTTCTAAGTGGATTATTCTTTTGAACTTGTTCTTCTTTTTGATCAAATAATGATTCTGTTGAATTTTGGGTGGTTGGAATAATCTCTACCGAATTACTACTTGACTGATAAAAATTATTATTGGTATTACTACTATTATTTTGATTTAAATGACTATTCATGGAATCAATTGTAGTTATATTCTCTTGAAGAATTTTTTCTTGATTTAACGAATAGTTCATAGGATAATCTACAGGTTCTTTTCTTGTTTGATTAGGTCCTTCATCAAGTACTTCTATATCAGGATTAGGACTAGTTACATTATACAACTGGAAAATATCAGGTTGTTGATTATTTGTTCCTCTAAATTGATTTTCATCATTCATATTATTCATATTTAAACTCCTTTTTATTTACTTTGTAAGGTATAAATATTTTTACAAGAACTTGTTTAACATATACTACCATATTTTTTTATTAATCCATATCTTTTAGGAAAGCTTTGTAGCATTTATAGGCTTCATAGATATCTGATTTTGATGTAACTTCCCATGGAGCATGCATACTTAACACTCCTACTCCACAATCAATGACATTTACATTCTTATTCGCCAAAATATAAGCAATTGTTCCTCCTCCACCAATATCTACTTTTCCTAATTCAGATATTTGAAAATGAACATTATTTTGATCTAAAACATTTCTTATCTTAGCAATATATTCTGCATTAGCATCATTACTATCATATTTTCCACGACTACCTGTATACTTACAGAATACTACTCCATTATTGAAATAAGAGGCATTTCTTTTATCCATTACATCACTATATAAAGGATCATATGCGGCATTAACATCAGAAGATAACATATTTGAATTTGATAAGATTCTAGATAAAGAAGTTAATTCCTTTTTTCCTAATAAAGAAGCAATTTCTAAAATAGCATTTTCATAAAAAGTAGATTGCATACCTGTTGATCCTACACTTCCAATTTCTTCTTTATCGACTAAAATACAACTAGTTGTCTTTTTACATTGTCCAACTTTCAAGAAAGCTTTTAAGGAAGTAAAAGCACACACTTTATCATCTTGACCATAAGCCATTACCATGGAACGATCTAGTCCAAAATCTTTTGCTTTTCCTGCTGGAGTTACTTCTATTTCTGCTGATAAAAAATCCTCTTCTTCTATTTTATATAATTCCTTTAGTAGTTTTAAAATATTATTCTTTACTAAATCTTCTTCTTTTCCTTCTTCCTCTTTCTTTAATGGTCTTGTACCAATTAAAATATCTAAGTCTTCTCCTTCGATTACTTTAGATGCTTCTTTCTTCATTTGTTTTTCTCCTAAATGAGGAAGTAAATCTGTAATTCCTACAACTGGATCTGTTTCTCTTTCACCAATATTGATTGATACTTTTGTTCCATCCTTTTTTACCACTACTCCATGAAGAGCTAATGGAAGAGTTACCCATTGATATTTTTTGATTCCTCCATAATAATGAGTATCAAAATAAGCAAAAGAAGTGTCTTCATATAAAGGCGTTGCTTTTAAATCAAGTCTAGGAGAATCAATATGAGCACCAAGAATATTCATTCCTTTTTCAATGTCTTCTTCACCTATAATAAATAAAGCAAGAGATTTTTCTTTATTATTTACATAGATTTTATCTCCTGGTACTAAAGATTTCTTTTCTTCTATCATTTCTCTTAAATCACGAAATCCATAAGACTTTATAATATTAATTGAATTTTCTACAACTTCTCTTTCTGTTTTTGAATTACTAATAAATATTTTATAATCTTCTCCTAATTGATAAATCTTTTTTAAATCTTCTTCCTCATAAGTATTCCAAACATTTTCTTTCATTTTAGCCTCCTATTAACTATTCTACATACTATATTAGTATACCATTTTTAATAGATAGTTGCAACTAAAGGAAGAAAGAAATATCGAAAAAAAAAGAGTTTTTACAACTCTTAAACCCATACTCCAAATATGATTCCTGCCATAGATAAGATTAATCCTACTACCCAAAATAATTTTACAATATCTTGTTCTTGCCACCCTAATTTTTCAAAATGATGGTGAAGAGGTGTCATTAAAAATAATTTTCTATGAAGAACTTGTACCCAAAAAGTTTGAATAATAACAGATAATGTTTCAATTACAAAGACAGAAGCAACAACTAATAACGTTAATTCTCTATGCGTAAGAATCGCAATGGCTCCCATTACAGCACCTAATGCTAAGGAACCAGTATCCCCCATAAAAACTTTAGCTGGATACGTATTATAAATTAAAAATCCAATTAATGATCCGACTAAAATTAAACCAAAGATTCCTATATCTTCAAAACCTACTGATAATGAAATTAGCGCAAAGGCAATAAATGAAATTGCTGATAATCCTCCAGCAAGACCATCTAAGCCATCTGTTAAATTAACCGCATTACTTGCTCCTACAAGAACAAATAGAATTGCTAGTCCATATAACCAACCTAATTCTAGATCAATATGTAGCGTTCCAACAACCCATGCTGTTTGACCACCACTTCTCATATAAATATAGAAAAATCCAATTGCAATTAATACTTGCATAAATAATTTTTGATAAGTCGTTAACCCTTCATTATTTCCTTTTCGAATCGATAAGAAATCATCTAAAAAACCAATAGCTGCATAACCAATAAATACCAAAAGAACAATTCCTAAATTAGAAGAATAACTAACTTTTCCTGTAATCACTAAACCTAAGGTTGCTAAAACGGTTGGAATTATAAATATTAAACCACCCATTGTAGGAGTTCCTTCCTTTTTTCTATGAGTTTCTCCTACAAAAATGGATATTTTTTGTCCAATATGTAATTTTCTTAATAATGGAAGCATAATAAGTCCTAAGATGGTAGATGATAGGAAACCTATCATAATTGCAAATACTGCTTTTGTTAGTAATAACATACTCAACAACTCCATTCCTTGATTCATTATATCATATATTACATATAAGTATGACAAATTTGACATATTATACAAAAAAACTTTACAAGAAATCATTTTATAGCATTATTAACTATTCCAAATAGATTCTTACTTTACTTCGATCTTCTATTTTTTCTCCTTTTTTAGGAGACTGACTTACTACAATTTCTCCTTCTCCTTCTTCTACAACTTCAAAATTCATCAGCAATTTTTTTGCTTCTTCTTTGGTTAATCCAACAACATCTGGTACTTCGTAAGTTAATTTATCAGTCCATTCTAAATCTTTTTCTAAGGCTTCTTCTTGCTTTTCTATTTTTAAAGCATCAATAATATCTAATAGAATTCTTCTAGCGATAGGAGTCGTTGTATAAGAAGATAACATAGCTGTATTTTTAGGATTATCAATTGCAAGATATAAAATAGCTTCTGGATTATTAGATGGAACTACTGCCATAAAACTCATAATATAATTATTAATTAAATAATGACCATTCTCTTGCTTTTGAGCTGTTCCTGTTTTTCCTCCTATTCGATATCCTTCTATATAAGCACTTTTTCCTCCTCCTTTCGCAACTACATGTTCTAATGCAATTCTCATCGTTAAAGAGGTTTCTTTGGAAATTACTTTTCTTTTTAATACTTTCTGATATTCCTTTATAATCGTATTTGTGTTATCAGAAATATTTTTTACAATATAGGGTTTATAAAGATAACCTCCATTTACAACAGCAGAAGTAGCCATAACTTGTTG
>CADBSF010000023.1 GCA_902797265.1 uncultured Erysipelotrichaceae bacterium | reverse complement strand
TGGAAAGTTCTTGGTAATTATACGAATTTCTTTTTTAAGAAGACAATTTATAGGGTGAAGAAAAATGGATAAAATAGAATTATTGTCTCCAGCAGGAGACTTAGAAAGATTAAAAGTAACATTATTATATGGAGCAGATGCTGTCTATATTGGAGGAGAAAAATATGGATTAAGAGCGAATGCTACTAACTTTACTTTAGAAGAGATACGAGAAGGTTGTAATTTTGCACATAACTTGGGGAAAAAAGTTTATCTTACTTTAAATATTGTTTTCCACAATGAAGATATGGATGGAGTAGAAGAATATATTGATCAAGTAGTAGATGCTGGAATTGATGCTTTTATTGTAAGTGATCCTTTTATTATTTCTTATATTAAGAAGAATTATCAGATAGAAGTACATCTTTCTACTCAAAATTCTACTAGTAATTATAAAGCAATAGAATTCTTTAAAGAAGAAGGAATTGATCGAGTAGTACTTGCTCGTGAAGTATCTTTAAAAGAAATGAAAGAAATTATTGAAAAGTGTAAGATTGATATAGAAGTATTCATTCATGGAGCAATGTGTACTTGTTATAGTGGAAGATGTGCCTTATCAAATTATGTAACGAATAGAGATGCTAATCGTGGAGGATGTAGTCAAGTATGTAGATTTTCTTTTTTCAATCCTTTAGAAAAAGAAGATTTTACGATGGCTTTAAAAGATAATAACTTATCCAAATATATTTCTTTATTAATTGAAGCAGGTGTTAAGAGTTTAAAAGTGGAAGGTAGAATGAGATCTCTTTATTATCTAGCAACCGTTATTGGAGCTTATCGAGAAATTATTGATTCTTATTATGAAGGAAGTATGACAGAAGATAAGATGAGAATTCTTGAATATCGATTAGATCGAGTTGCGAATCGAGAAACCTCTACTCATTATTTATTAAAAGAAGCAGATGATACGGATCAGTATTATACTGGTAGAAGTGAAGTATCTAATCAAGATTATTTAGGACAAGTGATTTCCTATGATAAAGAGAATCATCTAATTCAATTTTATGAAAGAAATTATTTTGAAGTAGGAGATTATGTAGAAGTATTTAATCCATTAGGAGATCATTATGTATTTTTAGTAGAAAAATTATATGATAAAGATAAGAATCCAGTTGAAGTAGCAAGACATCCTGATGACATCTATTTTATCGAATGTAATACGGATATTGAATTAGGGGAATATTCTATGATGAGAAAGGTTGATACGAATGAATCCATTAGAGAAAGCAAAATATAATTTTTTAAATAATGAAAAATATTTATCTACTTATGCTTGTTATGATAAAGATGCTGTACGTTTACAAGAAGAAAATGATGATATTAGACCTAATTATTTTCATGATATTGATCGAATTATTCATTCATTAAGTTATACAAGATATTTAGATAAGACACAAGTTTTTACTAGAAGTAATAATGATCATATTAGTAAGAGAATTACTCATGTCCAATTAGTTAGTAAAATAGCAAGAACAATTGGAAGAGCTCTTTCTTTAAATGAAGATTTAATTGAAGCAATTGCTTTAGGTCATGATATTGGACATACTCCTTTAGGACATACAGGAGAAGCTATGTTAAATAAAATCTCTTTAGAAGAATTAGGAGAATATTTTGCTCATAATATTGAAAGTGTAAGGGATTTAATGATTATTGAAAAAAATGGAAAAGGATTAAATCTTTGTATTCAAGTATTAGATGGAATTATGTGTCATAATGGAGAAATGTTATCTTCTTGTTATGAACCGGTAGAAAAAGATAAAGACGAATTCTTAAGAGAATATGAAGAAGCTTATCATGATATAAAAAAATCAAATAAAAATCATCCTATGACATTAGAAGGATGTGTTGTTAGAATTAGTGATATCATTGGATATATTGGAAGAGATATTGAAGATGCTATTATGATTGGAAAAATAAAAAGAGAAGAAATTCCTCAAGAAATCATTGAGGTATTAGGTTCTAATAATAGAGATATTGTGAATACGATTATTTTAGATATTATTGAGAATAGTATGGATAAACCTTATATTAAAATGAGTGATAAAGTATATCATGCTTTATTTCTATTAAAGAAATTTAATTATGAACATATTTATCAATATAGTATTAGTAAAGAATCTTATCAAAAATATGAAGATGGTATGAGAAGGATTTATCAAAGATACCTAGAAGATATTGAAAATCAGAATACAGATAGTATAATTTACCAAATCTTTTTAAATTATCAAAATGATCAATATCTTTCTAGTACTAATTCAAAAAGAATGGTCATAGACTTTATAGCAGGAATGACAGATGAGATGTTTTTAAGAGAAATAAATCATGCTAAAAAGCTTGTAAAAAGCAATGAAAAGTGATATAATAGGCGCTACTTTATGAAAAAGGAGGGGACTCTATGAAAGATTATTCTTTGGATAAAGATGAAAAAAGTAAATACATTTTAAATGTTCAATCGAATCTTGATCATACTTTTGATGTTTATTTTGCAGATGGAAGTGTTTTTCGCGGAGTAGAAGGAACATCTGAGAATTATCGAAAGGTAAAGTATATTTTAGAAAAACAAGCTAAGGATGCACTTCTTCATTATAAAGATTTTGAAAAAAAATCAGTTAAAAGTATTGTTAAAACAGGAGTTAATGCAATTGGAGTTGTAACTGCTGCACGTCTTCTTTGTAATCTTCCTAAGATTAAAGATATTATTGAAAAAGAACCTCCTCTTGTTGTGTTTTGCGGAGCAGGGGCAATTACTTTACTTGGGACTTTTCCTTCTATTGTAAAAGCTGTGAGAGATTCCAAGAAATGTGAAGAATTGGAAAAAATAGATTTTCGTAATCATCATAGAAGAGAATTAGATAGTATTTCAAATTATCCTAATTCTTTAAGTGGAATAAGACCTTCTATTAAACATATGATTAAAACGGACCAAGATCCTTTTTCTATGATAAATATAGATCAATATAAAAAGGAAGATTTGGAAATAATTGTAGATAATATACAAAAAGAAGAGTGTTTTCAATTTACATATAAAAAGAAGAATGTAAGAAATAGAACTTGAAAAAATTGAAAAAATGTGATATACTTTTGCAAGTTGAGTCGAATGACTATACATATTATTATGAGGTGATGAAAATGGGAAATAAAAACACGGTTTATTTAACTCAAGAAGGTTTAGATGAATTAAAAAAAGAGTTAGATGATTTAATAAATGTTAGACGTCCAGAAAATATACAAGCAATTAAAGAAGCTAGATCATTAGGAGATTTATCTGAAAATGCAGAATATGATGCTGCTAGAAATGAACAAGCTCAAATAGAAGGAAGAATTAAACAATTAGAAAAAATGCTTGAAAATGTCTCTATTATTGAAGATGTTAATACAGATACAGTAAGTATTGGTAATACCGTTTCTATTAAATATGTTGATGATGACGAAGAAGATGAGTATAAAATAGTAGGTAGTCAAGAAGCAGATCCATTCGAAAGCAAGATTTCTAATGAAAGTCCAATTGCACAAGCTTTATTTAATCATAAAGTGGGAGATGTTGTGACAGTAGAAAGTCCTAATGGAAGTTATCAAGTAGAAATTATACAAATTAAGTAGTGTCAAAGTGAAATGTAAAATTTCACTTTTTTTTGTAAAATAATTGCTTATTTATTTAGAAAATTAATATTTTTTTTAAAAAAAGAAAAGAACCTTTTCTTTTTTTTTGAAATGATGTATACTGAAATAGAATGATAAGGAGTTGTTAGAATGATAATTAGAAAACCATATGCTTTTTTGATTAAGAATTTTAAGAAAATACATATCTTCCTACTAGTACTTAGTTTATATGTTGGATATATGTTAATAGATATTAGTAGATTTGTAAATGCTTTTATGAGAACTTCTAATTATTCTTATAAAGATCCAATTAGTCATCATATTACTTCGTTATTAATGATTTCTATCTTTTTAATTCTAGTTGGTACAGTTGCGATTATTATTCTTTTACTATATAAAAAGAAGCCTTGGAAAGTATATTTAATTCCTTTAGCAGAATATTTAGCTGTATTATTTATACTTAATATGATACGTGGTTTCTTCCGTAAATATGGATTATCTTTTGATATGGAAACAACAGATTTACGTATGTCAAAGGATTTATTATTAATATTTTCTATTTTACAACTTCCTGCTATTGGGGTATTTGTAATGCGTGTCTTTGGACTTGATATTAAGAAATTCAATTTTAATACAGATAAGGAATTTCTTGAATTAAGTGAAGAAGATCGAGAAGAAATTGAAGTAAGTGTTGATTTTGATAAAAATAGTCTTCGTCGTTTTTGGAAAAGATCAATCCGTAATTTTAAATATTTTTATGAGGAGCATACTCTAATCTGCAGAGCAGTTGCAATTCTTTTAATTGTTATTATTGCTTATCGTTCTTTTATATTTTTCTTTGTAACGAATAAGGTATATCGTCAAGGACAAAATTATTCTTTTGAAGGATATACAATGAAAGTAAATGATGTTTATTGGACAGATAAGAATTATGCAGGAGAAGTTGTAACACCAAAAAGTAAGTTTGTAATAGCAAATATTTCGATTACCAATCATGCTGCACCTAGAACATTAAAGATGGAGAAGTTTCATATAAAAAGTGGTAGTCATGATTATACGACTACAAGAAACACTTATGCAAAAGATTTTCAAGATTTAGGAAACACTTTAGAAGATGTGAAAGAGATAAAAAGAGATGAGACTTTAAACTTTATAATTATTTATAAAGTAAGTGCCTCTTTATCTAAGAATAGCTTTGATTTCTATTTTCAAGAGAATAATGGATATTTAAGAAAATTCAAATTAAAAGTGAAAGATATCAGTAAGATAGAAGATATGGGAACGATAAAAGAAGGAGAGGAAATGGTTTTCCAGATAAAAGATTTGGAAGAACATGTAGCTTTTGAAGAATATGATATTTCAACTGGTGTTCTATATAGTTATCGTACTTGTAATACAACAAATTGTTATGTAGAAAAAATTAGTTATGTTGCTCCAGATGGTTATCGAATTTTAACAATACCTTTCTCTTCTGATGAATTAGAAGGTAAGAAGATGTTTAATATTTCAAAAGAGTATGCTAAAATTAAATATATAGATAGTCAAGGTAATGAAGAAGAAGTAGAGTTTAAATATCCTTTTGTTAAAACTGCTTTAGGAAAATATATTTATACTCTTGTACCAGATGAGATGGAAAGTGCCCAAGAAATAAATATTGAATATATATTACGTACGAAAAAATATGTTTATCAAATAATGAGGAGTGGAACTGATGAAGAAATTGAGTAAAAAGATAAAATTAATTATATTCCTTGTAATCGTAATGGGAATTGTCTATTTTATTGTAGTTAGTCCTATGCTTCAATTTTCTAATGGAGAAAAAAGATTAGAAAAAGCTGCTAAAAGATATTTTGAAGTATTTCATAATGAACTACCTACTGGAGAAAGAGTAAAGACTGTTACTTTAAAAGAGTTATATCATAAATCTTTTATTGATAAAGATATTAAGATACCTTATACAAATACTACTTGTTCTACAGAAAATAGTTGGGTAAAGGTAAAAAGAGTTGATAATGATTATAAGTATTATGTATACTTAGAATGTGGTCTTTTAAAATCTAATATTGATCATACTGGACCTACTATCAAATTAAATGGTGATGATGAGATTACTATTAATGTTGGTGAAGAATATAAAGAACTTGGTGTTAAAAGTGTAAAAGATAGTGTTGATGGAAAATTAGATATAAAAGATGTTGTAATTAAAGGAAATGTTGATGTAAATAAATTAGGTACTTATCAAATTACTTATACAGCATTTGATAAAATGAGTAATAAAAATACAGTTACTAGGAAAGTTACTGTTGTACATGAGTTATATCATACCATTAAGAAAGATTTAGGAGATAAGACTAATTATCAGGGAAATCCTCAAAACAATTTTATTAAATTATCTAATATGTTATTTAGAATATATGGATATGATAATGATAAAAATATTATTTTAGTGTCTGATGAAGATATTGCTAATGTAAATTATACTAAAGTAGATAAATGGTTAGAATATTATTATAGTAAGTTAAATGATTTTACTAAAAAGAATATTGTAGAGAAAAAATATTGTAATATGTCATCTTTAGAAAATCCTTACTTTGAATTAGTAGATTGTAGTAGTTATTCTAGTAAGAAGAAAATTACTATTCCTTCTGTTGTTGATATTAATAAGGCAGAAGATGTTGATGAAGAAGAAGGAACTATTGATGTTTGTTTTATGGAAACTCCTACTATTTCTTGGACAGCGACATCCCAAAATGATGAAAATGCTTATGCTGTTCGTGATGTTAATTGGGGAGAGTATGATGGATTAATTTATGTTCCTTATTCTAAAACAGATAATTATGGAGTAAGACCAATGTTTGCGATTAAGGGAGATTTGTTAATTAGTAGTGGAGATGGAACAGTAGAAAATCCATATGATTTAGGTGATACTCCTAAAGCAAGTAATTCTTCTTTAATTCATGATCGATTTATTGGTGAGTATGTAGTGATTAAAGGAACTATTTATAGAATTGTAGATTTATTAAGTGATGGTACTACAAAAGTTGTATCGGTTACAACTATTGGTAATCCTAGAAGTCCATTTACAACTACTGTTAATGATGGTAGTGAAAAAATGGAATATAATCCTAAAGATAAAAATAGTGTTGCTCATTTTATTAATAATAAATCAGCTGATTATATTGATACCTCTTTATTTGTAAATCATGAAATTGAAGTGCCAATTTATAAAAATAAAATTATATATGGTGAAGAGGTTGAAAAAAAGAAATATAAAGTTTTATTATCAGCTCCTGAAATGTATGAATTGTTTAGTGCCCAACCACAAAGAAAATATAATGGAGGGTCTTATTGGTTACTAAATTCTTCAAAAACTAAAAAAATTACTGGATATATTACTGATATTGGTGTAGTATATAATGGTGAAGTTCCAACTTATATTGATGCTGGTATTAGAGTAGTTGGTTATTTAAAAAATAATGTGATTATTTCTAGTGGAAAGGGGACACTGGAAAAACCATATAAATTAAGTAAATAAAGGTGTGGTTTAGGTTGTTATTAAAAAGAATTGACTTGAAGTTTTTCTATATTGTTATAGTTTGTATTTTAATATTCTTGTTTGCTGTAAGCCCATTTTTTAGTAAAAGGAAAGATTATTATGAAGTTCTTAGTAGAGTGGAGAAGGTTCATTCTGTTAAAGTTGATTCAACTCTTTCCTTAGATACTGTTGGTTGGCTTAGAGTTCAAGGAACTAGTCTTGATATTCCCATTGTTTTTTCAAAAGATATTACTAACTATGGTTATCCAGCAACAGAAGAAAATTATGTGTGGATTTTGCATGAGAAAGCTAAACTCTATAATCAGTTTAATATTTCTGGACATAATATATTTAATTTATCTAGTGAACCATTATTAAGATCTGTCCTGTTTTATCGATTTGAAGAGTTGATGAGTTTTGTGTATTATGATTTTGCTAAAGAGAATGAATACATTCAAATAACATTTAATGATCATGATTACCTATATAAAATTATATCTGTTGGTTTTATGGAAAAAGATCAATATCATGATTTTGTTGGAAAAGGTAATCTATCAAAAAAAGAGATAAAAAAGAATATAATCTTTTGGAAGAAGAATTCTATATTTGATTATAGAACTTCCTATAATGAAAAGGATAAGTATGTAACCTTATTTACCTGTACACGTTTCTTTGGAGCAGAGGATAATTATAGTTTCTATGTTACAGGTAGGTTACTTAGAAAAGGGGAAAAAAATAGTCGCTATAGTGTATCTATGAATAGTAATTATGATAAAATATTATCTATTTTGAAAGGAGATAATGAAAATGATGAAAACATTTAATTTAAAAAAGATAGGGGTTATAGTAATTTTTCTTTTCTTTCTAATGATTCCTTTTTCTGTAAATGCTTATACGAGACGGGTTGATCCTGGGTATGTTGAGGAATTAAAAAATACCATAGTCCCTGCTTTAGAAGCGAAAGCTGAACCAATTCCAAGAAATATGGGGATTAAAATTACTACTAAGAAAAGGGTAGTGGTTGAAAGATTAGTTGTAGTTGTTTCTAAATCAACGGATACTTCAGCAAAACTAGCTTATGAATTCGAAGGAATAGATGTCAATCGTTGGCTTTGTAGGACACAAAATAATAATTATTATCAGGATAGATGTATTATTCAGGCTAGTAATGATGCTTCAAAAGAACATTGGATTAAAATGTTAGCAGCTGATAGAGTTAGGAAAAAGAGTAATAATGATCCTATTGAAAATGATGAAGTATTTATAATGTTTAATAGAGGTTATGACATTGCGACTTATAATATTGTATTAAGAAGTGCAAGTAATCCAAATGAACGTGTATTTCTTGGTGCAGAATCTTTTGAACCTCTTGTAGATGATGGAAATTTTTGGACTACTACATGGGATACTGAAACGGAAGGAATTAAAGGAGCAATTAATTCTCTAAAAGCACAAGCAGAAGAAATTAAGAAAAAGAATCAATCTAGTCAAATAAATTGTGGAGTATCTCATACACCTGGTTCTTTTGAATATGAATTTTGTAATGCTTATAATGCTACTCCAGCAGAAAATAGGTATAATTTAACTGAAGGACAAACGATGGATTTAAAGACATTTAAATGTGATCCTTATAATTTTTCAAAACCAGATGATGTTTCTGATTATTATGTTAATAAAAGTTATATGGTAGGGACATCATCTACAACGGGACCAATTTATGATAATGGGGTACCTTTAGTTTATACTTTTCATTATCATAATAATGGTGGGCCGGCTGCTGAGACAGTTACCTTACAATGCAATAAAACATGTGTTGAGACTGTTACTGTTGAATATGGTCCTCCAGTTGGAATTAAAGCTGGATTTGGCTTCGAGTATAAAGTTAAAATGACCAGTAGAGTTAATTGTTATTCTACTAGTCCAATTAAAGAGCCTGAGATTGAAGTAAGGTATAAAACAGTTTGTACTCCTGCGCCAATTTGTGTTCATTCTAAGGGTGCTGAGATTGAGACTGCAGGTCCTAATGAAGAATTTGATCAATGTATCAAAAATTGTGATGGTGGAAAGTATACTCAAAAGTGTTCTTTATCTTGTTATAATGAAGTATATGGAACAAAGAGTGAAATTTCTAAATCACTTGCCAATAGTTTTTATGATGATTATTTAGAAAAAGTTAAGAATAATAAAGAATCTTGTGATAATAAAGTTACTTCTAAAGCGGGAACCAAATGTAGAATTACAAAATGGTGTCCTGCAAGTACAGATGGGGTTGGATCTTATAGTCGTTATACAGATGCCAGTGGTGTTTATGTTGTTTGGAATTTTGGAAACCAGTATTGTCCTGGACTTGGAAGATATTATGTAATGAAAGGAAATGTTCGTTCTGAGTTAAAATGTGTTAAGAATACTGGAAAAGCGGCTGGTATTGCTTCAGAGTGTGACTGTACTGTTGCCTGTCATTGGGATGGATGTACTGGAGAAACAATGGATGACTCTAAAATTTATATAAATCCTATTGACACCGCAAATGATATGAAAGCTAATTACGAAACGTATGTTAGAGCACTTGGATTATGTGGAAATTCTAATACTTGTAAAACAGAAGAAGCTTACTTTAATATTAGCACTAATTATCTAGCTTCTAAATCTAATCAAGAATTTACAGTTAATTTCCCATATACTAGAACTTCTGATGTTTTGAAATTTAAAAATCCACAAAAATGTGATAATCCAGCAAATGGAAGTACTACTACAGCTGATAATTGGAAAGATACCTCTATTATTAGTTGTGCTGGTTGCTACAACGTAGATAATGATACGAATTGGTACCATGCTGAATGGGGATTCCCTGGTACTTGGATAAATGGAAAAACTGGTGAACTTGCTTATAGTAATCCAAATAGTACGGGAAAGGCATGGGGATTTAGAAAACATAAATTCTATGTTCCAAGAGATGCTCAGGATGTAAATCAAAAATGGTGGTTATATTACTATACGAAGTTATATGGTAATGATTCTAACTATGCAGCTAATTCTACCAATAAAGTTAATAGTTCTAGTTGTGATAAATGTAATAATTATAAAGTTGAAGAATTCTCTTCTACGGATGTAAGTGAACTTAAATACAATATTAAAGCTACTAGTAGAAACTTTGGACATTTTGGTTGGAATGTAGATATCTCTTGTTTCTATTCTCTTTATAGTAAATTACCATCTTGTTCAATAGAGGAAGAAAAATGTACAATTCCTGATATTCCAACATATAAAGTTCGTTCTGTAGACTTAAATAATATGTTCCCTGATAAGGAAGGAACTAGTAAATCAGACGAGATTCATAGCCCTGTACCATTTAACTGGAGTAGTTTTTCTACTAGTACGAAGGATAGTAGTTATATATCAAATGCTGTTGCTTATAGAAAATGGGTAGAGGAGAACAATTATAATATTTATTCTGACAAATACTTGGATTATAAAATCAAACTTGATCGAAATACAATTCGTCAAATTCGAAATAGTGGTAATTCTATTGGTCAATATAATGGTAACATCATAGATAATGATCATGTTAATATTTATCGAAGTTCCTTATTTGCAACAGGTGGTATTTTAGCTAATAACGGATCAATTTATCCAAGTTCTGCAGCATTAAAATGTAATAATATTAAAAACCGTAGTAGCGGTGAATGTGAGAAATTTTAAAGGAGGAGTAATAATATATGAATAAAGCAATGTTAACGGTAGGAATCATTTTGTTGGGTATTGTTGCTCTTCTAATGCTTAATGTTCTTACCAATTTCTCAACAGGTGGAGAACTAGATTATTATTTAGTAAAAGAAACAGCAGATGCCGCTGCTTTAGAAGCTATTGATCAAGCTTATCTAAGAGATTGTGGATTACTTCGAATGGATAAAGAAAAATTTATAGAGAGTTTTGTTTATCGTTTTGCGAATAGTGTAGATGCTACAAGAGATTATGATATTAGTTTTTATGATATTAATGAAGTTCCTCCAAGAGTTAGTATTAAAGTAGACTCAAATACGGTACTTGCTGTTAATTCTGGAGGAAAAGGAAACGGTAATAATGATTATGGAGATAATCAATCTGCTAAAATCAGTACTAATTATGATTTAGTAGTAGAAACTACTGTATATAATGATTTTCCAGTAGAAGAGGGTTTACATAATCAAACATCTGATAGATGTAAAGCTCTACAAGAACTTAGAAATTGATTTGAAAAAAGTGTCTTTTTAAGGCATTTTTTTTCATTCATTTTGTTCTTGTAAAAAAATCTTGTTTTTTTGCAAGAATAATGATATAATAAGTCACCGAAAGAGGGGATTCGGTATGCAATAGTTTTCTAAGAAAGATATTCATTATGTTTTACTTTTTTAGAATAGGTTTTTCATTAAAATAATATAATTTTTTGACTATTTACCGATTTCTCATTATAAAGATACTTTTTTCATCTATTACGTGTCAAAAAGCAAAGTTATTGGGTTCGATGTGTTGACATTTATCATGAATATGATACAATAAGTAATAGAATAGTTTTAGTGTTTTTATAAGGGAGAAAAATATGAAGAATAAAAAGAATAGTTGGAAGTTATTAGTAACAATATTTCTTGTCGTTGTATTTATTTGGTTTTTAATCATATGGCCTACTATTATTTTTAGAGAAAATGAAAATAAACTAAGAAAAGCAGCAGAAAGATATTTTGAACTATATACTAGTGAATTGCCTACTGGTGAGAGAGTTAAGGCAGTTACTTTGAAGACTTTATATCACAAATCTTTTATTGAGGAAGATGTGTTAATTCCTTATACTAAAACTACATGCTCACTTGATAATAGTTGGGTTAAAGTAAAAAGAGTAAATGGAGAATACAAATATTATGTTTATTTAGAATGTGGATTATTAAAATCAATGGTTGATCATACAGGACCTGTAATCAAATTGAATGGAGAAAAGGAAATTACTCTTAGCTTAGGAGAATCATTTATGGATCCAGGAGTTAACAGTGTTGTTGACAACAAAGATGGCAAAATGGATAAATCCGATGTTACTGTTAAAGGAGAAGTAAATACTCAAGTGACAGGAACTTACACTCTTACTTATTCAGCGTTTGATGGTTTGAGTAACAAAGGAGTTTCTACTAGAACGGTTAATGTTGTTCAAGATTTGTATAGTACTGTAAAGAAAGATTTATCTACTGAAAAAAATTATTCAGGTAATCCTTATAATAATTATGTTACTTTTTCAAATATGCTTTTCCGTATCTATGGAATTGATGAAAATGATAATATCAAAATAGTTGCGGATGAAGATATTAGTAATGTGAATTATTCAGGATTAGATTCTTGGCTAAAATATTTCTATGATCACTTAACAGATGAGAGTAAGAAATTAGTTGTCGATAGCAAGTATTGTGATATGACTTTAGATGAAAATGCTGTAGGTACTACAGATTGTAGTTCTTACACAAAGAAACGAAAAGTTTATATTCCTTCTGTTGTTGAAGTAAATGAAGCAGCTTCTACAGATAGCAATTTTATGAAAACTAGAACGATGTCTTGGGTAGCTGATAAAAAAGATTCTAAGAATGCTTATGTAACAAGAGATGCATTTGTTAATGAATATGCAAATTATTCTTATATACCTTATAGCGTAGATGAAACTTATGGAGTAAGACCAATGTTAACTTTGATGAAAAATTCATTAATTATTGATGGTGATGGTTCAGAAGACAATCCTTATGTATTATCTGATAATAAGAAAGCAAAACCAGGTGATTATGTTCATGATAGGTATTCTGGTGAATACATAGATATTGGAGGAGATTTATTTAGAATTATTGAATCATTAAAAGATGGAACAACAAAAGTTATCAATACAGATGTTGTTACAAATTCTTCTGAAGAAATAACTTATATTGTTGATACGAATAGAAGTAATTACATTTATAATGTTAAAGAAAAAAATAATGTTGGTTATTTTATTAATAATAAAGTAAGCGAGTCTATTGATACACACTATTTTGTCAATCATAAAATTCAAGTACCGATTTATAAAGATAGATTTTTATACGGAAAGGAAGTTGAGACAAAAGAGTATAATGCTATATTATCTGCTCCAAATATGTATGATTTATTTTCTGCACAATCTAAACAAAACGGTTCTTATTGGTATCTAAATTCTAGTAAGAATAGTAAGAGAATAGCAGCTGTGTATAACATCGGAGTTCCTATCAATGAAAAGATTGGAAGTGGATTTGAATTAGGAATTCGTGTTGTTGGCTATATCAAAGAAAATGCAACTATTGTTTCTGGCAAAGGAACAATTCAAGAACCCTATAAAATTAAATAGAACATGATTATAAAGGAGTTTTGATGATGAAAAGAAAGAATAAAAAAAGTAAATATTTTTATTCTCTAATAGGTGTATTTCTTTTATTCATTATGATAATTGGAATTGTTTCTTCGCTTGGAAGTATTAATAAGCAGTCGAAGAAAACCAAAGAATTGTTTACTGTTGAATCACGAACGAAAAATATTGAAGAAACTGTTATTACCAGTGATTCATCTTATAGAGTAATAGGATGGCTGAGAATGGAAGGCACTAATATTGATTATCCTGTTCTTTATAGTACTAATCGTTCTTTTGATTTTCCAGTAGAATTAGAAAGCTATGTTTGGTCAGAAAATTTTGATCCTAATTTTCATAATATGATAAATTTAATGGGTCATAATATTTTCAATTTATCTTCTACTCCTAAGATTCATTCTGAAAAATTTAAAAGATTGGAAGAATTAATGGCTTATGTTTATTATGATTTTGCAAAGGAAAACAAATATATTCAATTTACAATTGATGGAAAAGATTATGTGTATAAAATCTTTGCAGTTGATTTTATAAAAAATGCTGATGTTACCTCTTTTCCAGCTGGCGATGATTATGATGAAGAAGAAATGAAAGAGCAAATTAGTTTGCTTCGAAAGGAAAGTCTATATCAATATGATGTCGACGTTAATGAAAAAGATTCTTTAATATCTATTTATACATGTACTAGATTTTTTGGAACTAGTCCTTATTATCAAGTTATTGTAAATGGTAGATTATTAAGAGATAATGAAGAAATAACAGATTATAAAGTTACTACTACAAAAAAATATTCAAAAATTGAAAAAAAATTGAAGGGAGATGACAATAATGAAGAAGATTCATTATAAAAGAATAATAGGGGTTTTAATTTTATTTTTAGCTTTTTCATATGTCAATGTTTTTGCAGATGATAGAAATGCAGAAGTAGCCGGTGATGGAAGTGATAAATGTACTAGTTTTAGTACTACAGACTTTCAATCAAGATATGGTATTTCTTTTGCTTATAATAAGGATTTAAACCCAGATTATATTAGAATGCAATTAAATAGTAATATGATTGCTAATGCTTTTAAGACGAATGGAAAAATAAAGGATGAAGTAAAATTTAAAGTAGTGGCTGTTCATGGCATTAGAGATGTGGATTTAGTTGAAGTTGATATTCCTGATTTTGCTTCTAAAATACGTAATTCCAATTTAACATTAAGTTCGAAAAATGAAATAATTTTTAATACTTTTTCAGAAGAATATGAGTCAATTAAGGTAATTTTACAACCATTATTTACGGATCCACAATTAACAAAAAATTGTGGAGCAGGTTCTTCCATGTTGGTTTGGATTTCTATAAGTAATTTTTATAAACCATCACAAGAAGTGCTTACTGCTGCTAATTTACCTGACAGTGTTGGTACACCTGGAATTGATTGTAATTCTTATCAATCAAAATTTGCTGCAGAATCTTTTGAATATAAGTTCTGTGATATGAAAAATAGATATAATAATGCACCAGAAAGTAGTAAAAAAGCATATACGTTTACTGCTGAAAGAAATACATTTTCAAAATTAGGAGTGTCTACTGCTTCTTTTAAATGTGATCCTTATAAATTAGTTACTGGTGTTCCTGAAAATGATAGTGAATACTATGTAAATACAAATTATTTATATGGTGAAGGAACTCTTGCATCTATTGAAGGAAAATATGTATATAATTATGGATGTCAAGCTAAATCAGAAACAGTTTCTTGTAAAATAAAATGTGAAGAGGTTGTTGAAGTAGAATATGGAGCTCCTGTTGCTTCTAAAGCTGGTTTATGTTTTGAATACAAAGTTAAAGTTACTAGCCGTGTAAATTGTTCTAGTGATTCAGGTGTTCCAAAACCAAAAGACGCTATATTAGAAACACCTACACCAGTTTGTGTACACCATGGTTCAGAAACAATGAGACAAGGTGGTCCAAGTGAAGATTTCGATAGTTGTATTGCTGAATGTGATGGTGGTAAGTATTCTGATAAATGTAGTGATAAGTGTTATCAAGAAGTATATGGTGAAACAACTACTAAAACATCTACTTTAGAATTATCTTATGCTGAAAAATTAAATAGTACAGATGATTATACGGTTTCTAAAGTTGCTAATAAGAATACAACTAAAGTTCCTAATAGTGAAGGAAAATATGTTTGTAAAAAAGGTAAAATTTATTGGACAGGTGATGGCTTATCTAGATGGCATCAAGGTCATAAATGGGGAATTCCTCCTAAAAAAGATTATACAAAAATAGAAAATGGTATTCCAATAAGAAATATATGTAGTGATAAATGTTCTTGGAAAGGTGGAACAGGTGATGTTTACCTTAACTTAGAAGACTATAAAGTTGATGCAGAAGAAAATGCAAAAACTTACTTAAAATTAAAATCTCAATGTGAAGCTTATGCTAAATGTAATACATCAACTGCTGAATTTACTATTTCAGTATCTTACTTAGAAAAAGGTAAGAGTGAAGAAACATGGATTAACTTCCCTTACTCAAGAAGTAAAGATGAAATGGCATACTCAGGAGTTAATACTAAGAGTACAAAAGATAGTACATTATTAGATGCTGATGGTTGCTACAACCCAGTAGGAAGTTCTTCATTCAGTGGAACTACTACAAGTGGAACAGAAGGAACTACATCTACAAGTATTGATCAAAGATGGTATTTATCTGAATGGAGTTTCCCAGGTACATGGCATAATGCTAAGACTGGTGAAATATCATTCAAAGAAATTACTGGAAAAGCATGGACTAAGACAGATAAAAAATTCTGTATACCATATGATTTCCCTTATGTAAATGAAAAATGGTGGTTATACTATTATGCTAAGATGCATGGAAATGATCCATCTTATGCTGCTAATTCAGAAACTACAAGTTATATTGAAGATGGTAAGAACTGTACTAATACATGTAATTATGCTACTACTTATGGAACATTTACTGAGGAAGATGTAAAGAATGTTAAATATAACATCAAAGCAACTACAAGAAAATTCGGATTATTTGAATGGGATATTGATATTTCATGTTTCTATGCTCTTGGTGGTCTTGATAAAGTTGAAAATTGTGATAAAAAATGTATCAGTATTTCTGATGATTCTGATAAAAAGAAAGAGTATAAAGTTCGTTCTGTAAGTCTTGAGAATTTATTCCCAAGTAAAGATGGCTCTTCTAAGAGTGAAGCAGTTCCATTTAACTGGAGTAGTTATGCTACAAATACATTGAAGGACCCTGAATATACTTCAAATCCATCTGCTTATAAAACATTTGTAGAGGAAAAAGGATATAGTATTTATAGTAATGAATATCTAGACTATGAGATAACACTTACTCGTGAAGAAATTAAAAAACTAAGAACACAAAATAAACAATTTGGTACATTTGATGGAGAACTTACAATTCAAAATATTGGTGTATATGAATCACCATTATTAAGAGGTAAAGATAAGTTAAAAGATGTAACAGCACCAAGTCCTAGTGTATTACATTGTAATAACATTAGAAACTATCGAGCTACACAATGTGAAGAATATTAAGAGGAGGAGTGATGAACAATGAATAAAGGAATGTTGGCAGTAGGAATAATTTTGTTAAGTGTTATTGCTCTTCTAATGATTAATGTACTTACTAATTATTCAACTGGAGGAGAATTAGATTATTATTTGGTAAAAGAGACAGCGGATGCCGCTGCTCTTGATGCCATTGATAATACATATTTAAGAACCTGTGGTCTACTTAGAATCGATAAAGAAAAATTTGTTGAAAGCTTCGTTTATCGATTTGCTAATAGTGTAGATGGAACAAGAGATTATAATATTAAGTTCTATGATATTAATGAAGTTCCACCAAAAGCAAGTATTAAAGTAGATTCTCAAACTGTTCTTTCTGTAAAAGTAAAGGATAAAGATGGAAAAGAATCTAAAGATTCAGGAAATATTTCAACTAGTTATGATATGATTGTTGAATCTAATGTTTATAGTGATTTTCCAGTTGAGGAAGGTTTAAAGAATATGACTTTAGATCAATGTAAGTCTTTAATAGAGCTACAAAATAAAAATTAATTAAGTAAGGAGAAGAATAAAAATGGGAAATTTA
The DNA here is from genome assembly GCA_902797265.1 of uncultured Erysipelotrichaceae bacterium. Taxonomy (GTDB): domain Bacteria; phylum Bacillota_I; class Bacilli_A; order RF39; family UBA660; genus UBA3789. Next base: position 39,496 of record CADBSF010000023.1, on the reverse strand, counting down.
TCTACTAGTTTAAAAAAATTTATGCAAAATAAAAATACAGTTACTGTAGTCGGGGTTATCGCAGCAATTGTAGTATTATATTTTGCTTACACAATGCGTATTAACTCACAAATTAATCCAGTTTCTGTACCTTATGCTGCAGAACAAATTAATCCAGGAACTCAGATAACAGAATCAATGATATCAACAAGAAATGTACCTCCTTCAATGCTTGAAGGTGATGTAATTCAAAACATAGGGGAAATTGTTGATAAATATTCTGCTGCTGATTCTGTTATTCCAAAAGGAAGCTTATTCTATAAAAGAGCAGTTGTTGAAAAAGAACAATTACCAGCAAATATTATATTAGATTATCCAAAAGGATATGTTCTATATAACTTAAGCGTTAGTACAGCTTCTACTTATGGAAACTCTGTATACCCAGGAAACTATATTGACATCTATTTAAAAGCAGTTAATAAACTTGATAATAATCAAAAACTTGATGCTGATGCTGACAAAATTATGTTAGGTAAACTAATTTCTAACATTGAAGTATTAGCTGTTAAAGATGCTAATGGACAACCTGTATTCCAAAACTTAGATGAAGTAAGAGTTCCAGCTATGGTAGTGTTTGCTGTTCCTGAAGAAACATTTGTACTTCTTAAAAAAGCAGAATTCATGAGAACTTATGATACAAACTTAATATTAGTTCCTACTAATGAAAGTTTAAAAGATGAACCTGCTGATCAAGAGATTTCTAGTGAACAATTAAAAGATTGGATTAATCAACATACTGTTTGGACAGAAAGTTAATTAAAAGAACAATAAGAATAAAAAGGGATGTGAGCTAGATGAACGAAAATATTTTTGATAAATTGGATTTTGGGCCTTTTCGTTCTTTATTAGATAACGACGATATTACAGATATTTCATTTGATAATGGTGGACAAATTTGGATTCGTTCACTTACACAAGGATCTTTAAGAGTTGAAGTAGAAGGTGCTACTCCTGAATTCGTTGAGAAACTTGCTTTTCAGTGTTCTAATGTTATGGGTACTACATTTAATAATGCAAAACCATTTTTGGATGCTGAATCTGCAGAGTTACGTATGAACTTTGTTCATCAATCTATCGCAACAAATGGAATTGCACTAGTTATTCGTAAAACTCCTGCTAAAATACGTCTTGAAAAAGATAAATTAATTCAAGAAGATTATTTTACACCAACCATTCATGACTTTTTAATCAAATGCGTTGAAGGTCATTGTAACATAATGGTTGCTGGAGAAACTGGTTCTGGTAAAACAGAGTTTGTTAAGTATTTAGCAAGTCATACCAAAACTAATGAAAAAATCATAACCATTGAAGATACACTAGAGTTGCATTTGGATAAAATATTTCCACAAAGAGATATTGTTTCAATGAAGACAAATAACGTTGCTAGTTATTCTGACGTATTAGTAACTTGTATGAGACAGAATCCTAAATGGATATTACTATCAGAAGTACGTTCTGCAGAAGCTGTTTCTGCAGTTCGTAATTCGATTTCTTCTGGACATAATATTTTATCAACAATCCATGCGGATAAAGCATCTGCTATTCCTTATCGTTTATATTCCTTAATGGAAACAGATTTGGATGTTCATCAATTCTTAACTACCATATATCGTTATATCCAGTTAGGAGTTCATATTAAAGCTTTTTATTCAAAAGAATATGGAAAATTCCATCGTGAATTAGATGAAGTATGTGAATTTTATGTTGATGATAATAATGTTCCAATTTCTCGTGTTATTTATCAAAAAATGTTTGGAAAACCTATGATGTGTAAACCAAGTAATCATTTGATTGAATATATAGAAAATCAAAATATCAATGTTTCTGATATTATTAGTGGATTACCTGATGAATTACCAATTCGTAGTGGAAAAGATAATTCTAATTACGAAGAGATTAGTCAAGATAATATAACAACAACAGAAGAGACTAATACTATTAATAAAGTGGTTACTAGTGAAGATAATACAAATCAAGTTGAATCTGTACAAAGTGAAGTTTTAACAGAAGAAACTGCTTCTCAAGAGAGTGTTTATCCAACTTCAAATATGGTTAATCAAATGCTAAGAGAAGAGAATACAAATGGATTTACTCCATCTGTATCAGATGTTAATGCAGTTAGTAGTACAGTTGAAAATAATCAACCTGTTACTCCTGTACCAGATCTTCCTTCTAATCCTGTATATCCTACGAATCAAGTAGCTTTAACTCCAAATATTTCTAATGATATGAATAATGCAAATTATACAACTGGAATTCCTGCTACAATGAAGTTAGGCGAGTAGAAGGGAGTAGATGATATGTATCTAGAAGAATTATTTATAATTACGATATTTGTACTTGGTATTTATCTATATAGACATTATAAAGGTGATAATGTAGGAAAATATGTAGTAAATCAAGTACAAGGAATGTATGATAGATTTTCTCCTTATTCTTTTAAAATCGTAAGAGAAAAAGCAAAAGAAATGGGGCAAGAATATACTCCAAGACAATATGCAATTCAAGTTACTATTTTTGCAACTTTCGCAGCTGTTGTAACGTATCTATATTTCTATAATTTAATTATTAGTATTATTTATGCATTAATTGCTGTTGCTTTTGTACCTTACCTTTCTTATTTAAGATGTAAGAGAGTTTATTCAGAATTTTTATTTGAACAAATACAAGTATATACTTCCAATGTTATTATGGAATTTGCTACGACACAATCTTTTGTAAAATCACTAGAAGGTGTTGCAAATTCTGGAATCTTGGAAGATCCTGTATTATCTGATGTACGTCAGATGATTAATATGAGTTATGATAATGGTACTATTGATGAAGCCTTAGAGTATATGAGTAGATTATATCCTTACTATATTGTTAAAAATATGCATCAATTATTTTTACAAATAACTAAGGAAGGTGCTCAAAACTCTGCCGATTCTTTGGAAAACATGCAACTAGATATCGATATGCTAGTTGAAAGTGTTTATCGTGATAGAATTGAAAGAGCTTCTTTCCATAAATCGTTCTTACAATTTGGTGTTATCCTTTACTTGTTAGTTATGCTGGTACAGTACTTACTAGGAAGGGAAACTTATTTGGTTTTATTACAAAGATGGTATGTACAGTTCTTGATGCATGCTGTATTAGTTGTAAATACATACTTCTTATTGAAGGGTGAAAAATACTATAATGAGAATGTGGGGGCTGAATAATGGAAATATTAATTGTTGGTGCAATTATCATGTTTATCCTTATCTATAATAATACAATCGATAAAGATAAGTTTTTTGCAGATAATCAAAAATATTTAGAAGCACTAAAAGAAGATGATTATCAATTTTTAGTGTATGCTAGATATGGGGAAGATGTTGATATTGATCAATTATATTCAAAAAGAGTGACTTATGCTGCTATGGGATTTTTAATTGTATTAGTACTTACTATTTCTGGAAATAGTTCAGCTGATATTATTAATTCTCAATTCTTTTTGAATTTAGTATTATCAATTGTTGTAGCTGTTGTTATCTTTAAGATTCCTTATACACAGTTAAAAGGATATTATAAACAACATTTACATGAAATTGACGTTATGTTGCCATACTATTTAAAGAGTTTGGAAATATTAATTCAACATTATACAGTTCCTGTTGCAATTGGTAAATCAATTGGAGATGCTCCTGATATATTCAAACCAGGACTTAGAAGAATGATTGATCGAATCAATTCAGGTGATGCATCAGTTGATCCTTACATGGAATTTGCTAACACATATCCTGTTAGAGATTCTATGAGAATGATGCGTTTACTATATCGTTTAGGAATTGGTTCACAAGAAAGAAAACAGGAAAGATTGATGATGTTTTCTAAAACTGTTTCTTCCTTACAAAATAAAGCAAGGGAAACAAAATATAAAGAGAGACTAGGACATATGGAAAGCCAAACTATGGTAATGCTTGTTGTTACTGGTATTGGTGTCATGTTAGTCATATTAATATCTATGATGATGATGTTTTAGTTAAAAATAGTTGTAAAATGTGTTGTTATTGTAGTTTTATTTTGATATAATTGTTTTGTAATTTATGATAGAAAGGATGGGATGTTGATGAAAGCTGCTACGGGTGAATTAAACTTAACCGTAATTACTTTAATCGCTATTGGAGCAATAATCGGATTTTTCTGGATTATGTGGCCAAGTATTAAAAATTCTATTAATACTCAATGGGATAATATTTCTAGTTATAGTGGAAAATAAGAGGTGATAAATTGTGCAGGATGCTTTTGGTGGAATTCTAAATTTAGTTTTTATTGTTTTGTTTTTAGTAATTGTTTCTGGAGTGTTAGGCTTTACTGTAAGCTATACAAAGGCATTTAAAATGAAAAATTTTGTATTATCCAGTATTGAAGACTTTGAAGGAAGAGAAAATTGCTTTTCAAAATCAGGCAATAGTAGTTCTTCCTGTTCTTCTATCATTTTAGAAAAAGCTAAAAGCATCGGCTATTCTCCTGTTATGAAAAGCTGTCCAAACGGTTATTCTTTAGCCTCAGATGGATTATTTTGCTTTTGCCCACTTAGAAAAACTGATAGTGGTGTAGAAGAATGTGATACTGCTAATCTATATAAGAGAGATAAATATCGTATTATTACACAAGTTGATATTAATATACCAATAATAAAGAATATTTTAAGTTTACCTTTTTTTCAAGTTACAGGTGATACGAAATATATAAAATAAAAGGGAATGAGGGTGTTTTATGAGAGATTCTCTTGGTGGATCTGTTGTAGTTGTTATCATTGTTGTTTTTATTGTAGTAATCATGGGATATCTAGCATTTAATGTTAACTATACAAAGGCATTTAGAATGAAAAATAAAATCATATCTGTTTATAGAGAATATGATGGTGTTTGTAATAGTGAATGTGAAGCTGAAATTAAAAAATATGCTCAAACAATTGGATATAGACCTTCTAGAAGAATTAATTGTCCAAAATGTGAGGGAATGTCTCATTCTTATTTAGGTAGTGATACTTTGTATTGTGCTTGTAAAAAAACAGTAAGAAAAACCGAAGGTATTCATAATGATTCTGGAGAAAAATTTTATTATCATATTGTTACTAAAATAAATATTGAAATTCCTATTATTAGTAATACCATTGATATGCAAGTATTTAATATTTCAGGAGATACTTCAGTATTTGAAGCAAAGTAAGATTATGATAAAACAAAAAGGATGTTGGTTAGATGAATGTTATTATTGCAAATAAAAAACAAAATGATTTAGCAAATCTTGATATTGATATTATAAAAAGCATCACTGGTGTATATGATGCTATGGAAATAGTGGAGATGTTTCGAAACTTTTTTTATAATAAAATGATTTTAGATGTTTCTGCATTAAAGAATCCTACTGATATAAAAACATATGAAAGTTTATGTAGTGGACTAGATGCAGAAAAAATAATCTTTTTATTACCAGAAGGTTCTGATTTATGTACTCCAAAATTTTTAGGACAATTGATTACAATTGGTATTTATAATTTTACTACTGATATGAATGGAATTCGCTATCTAGTAAAAAAACCAAATACATTACAAGATGTTGAACATATATTGAAAATGGCTAATCAATTAAAAGAAGAGAAAGTAATATCTTCTAATGATAGTGTAGAAAATAATAATATATCATCTGTTCCTAATAGAAATATTAATAATGAAAAAAATGAAAAAGTTGCGACTATTATTGGTTTCCGTAACATTACGGAACATGCAGGAGCAACCACATTAATATATATGTTAAAAAAAGAGCTAGCATCTATTTATGGTAGAGAACATGTTTTAGGAATTGAATTAAATAGAAATGATTTTTCTTATTTCAATGATAAAACTTTATTATCTATTAAGGATGCAGATTTAAGATTTACTGTTAAAAAACACGAAGGAGTAAATATTGTATTAGTTGACTTAAATGATTGTAAAGATGCTTCTTTTTGCAATGAAGTTATCTATTTGATTGAGCCAACTTCTATAAAATTAAATAAGTTGATTCGAAGAAAAAGTGATGTTTTTTCAAAATTAGGACATAAGAAAGTCGTATTGAATAAGAGTAGCTTATTAAACAATGATGTTCTTGATTTTGAAAAGGAATCAGGTGTTCGAGTATTTTATAATATGCCTTCTTTAGATGAGAGAAAGAGAAATTCTATTATTAATGATTTCTTATCAAAATTAGGTGTAATATACTCAAATAATTCAAATAATGGTTCTAAAATATTTGGGCTATTTAGACGTTAGAATTGACAAAAAAATGATAATTGATTATAATAAATGTGTAAAGGAGTGTTTATATGGGAGACGTTTTTATATTAGCTGATGTTTGTGGAGGATTACTTCCATTAGTTAAAATTATTAGAAATGGTGTATTTCCAATTATTTGGATAGGTATTCCAATTATCTTAATTTTATTAGGAACTATTGATTTAGGAAAAGCAGTTATTTCTAGTGATGAAAAAGAAGTAAAGGCTGCACAAAGTAGATTAATCAAAAGATGTATTTATGCTGTATTAGTATTCTTCGTTGCAACTATCGTTTCTGTTCTTATGAATATTATCGCAACTGGAACAAATGAAGAGGATGCAACAAATACTACAAGTTGGCAAGAGTGTTGGAGAAAAGCTGGTGAAAAATAGTAAGATATTTACTATTTTTTTTTATTTATTTTTCTTTTCTTATGATATAATGATAATGGGTGTTAATATGAAATATAAAGTATTACTTATCTTTTTGTTGTCTTTTATATTTTTTACTCCAGTAGTAATCAATGCAAAGACTATAGATACGAATTCTAGAACGATTGCAGTGAAATTAGAAAATACAGGTGATTCATTTAATTTTAATGATAGTGATTATGATAATCCTCAAGATTGTAATTCTATTTTTGGAAGTACAAATGATCCAGATTCAGTTGCCTGGTTAATTCAAAAAGCCCTAGATATCGTTAAAGTTCTTGGCCCTGTTTTGGTATTATTATTAAGTAGTATTGACTTTTTAAAAGTATCTTTTTCAGGTGATGAAAAAGCAATGAAAGATGCACAAAGAAAACTAGGAATTCGTCTTCTTTTAGCAATCTCTTTGCTTTTACTTCCATTCTTAGTTCAATGGATATTAGAATTCTTTAAGATTACTAGTTCAACATGTGGTATTAAATAAGGCAGGTGATTATTTATGGGTGAAACAGATTTAAGTAAACCGGGGATACTTTCTAAGGCTTCTCGTGCATTCTTTAGTTTGTTAGATAAAGCTGCTTATTGGTTGTTAGGAATTTCTTATCAATTATTTTTTAATGTAGCTTCTTCTAATATTATTTCCAGTAAAACAGTTTACAATTTTTTTAATCGTGTACAATTAATTATTGGGGTTTATATGCTGTTTCAGCTTGCCTTGATTATTATTAAAGGAATTATAAATCCAGATGACTTCGCAAAATCAGGAGGGACTGGTTCAAAGTTTATTGGTCGTATCGTATTAGTCGTTGTATTGTTTTCTACTTTAGTACCTTTGAGTGGTGTTTCTGGTAATAGTAAATTTGAAAAACGAGTTCGTTCTAATGGTATTTTATTTGGTACTTTGTATTCTTTGCAGGATCGAATACTTGATAATAATACCCTCGGGAAACTGATTTTAGGTACAAGTGATAATTCAGAGAATTATTTATCGAATACCTCATCATCATCATTAAAGTCAGCCGCTAATGTATTTTCTTCTAGTGTATTAAAAGGTTTTTATCGAATCAATTTAATTCCAGAAGAAGAACGTTCTGGTTCGGGTCGTTATCCGGATCAATACTATAATAGTAATCGAATTTGTAAGAGTATTGATAATAATATTTTAGATACTTATTTTAAATTAGATACAGATCCTTTAACGATTATTTCTATGTTAGATGAAGAATGTACAACAAGTTATAAAGGTATTAAAGGAAATAAAGCATTTGTATTTGCTCACGTTCCATTGATTTCAGCAATTGTTGGAGTAGTATTTGCTGTTATTATGATTAGTTTTACAATTGATGTTGCGATGAGGGCTATTAAACTAGCTATGTTACGATTAATTGCTCCTATCCCATTGATTAGTTATCTAGATCCGAAAGGATCAAAAGATAGTAGTTTTAATGCATGGGTTAAGACATTAACTTCTACTTATTTAGATTTGTTCATTCGATTAGCGATAGTATTCTTCGTAATATTTATTATTCAAGATACGATTGTTAATGGAATATCAATCAATATTTCTAGTGGTATTCTTGGTGTTGTATCATTAATTATTATTTGGATTGCATTATTCTATTTTGCGAAAGAAGCACCTAAATTTTTACGTCAAGCTGTTGGAGCAAAAGAAGGAGATTTCAAATTATTTGGTGGACTTGGCAAGATAACAGCTGCTGGTGCTGCTGTTGGTGGTATTGCTGGTAGTGCAGCTACTAATTGGAGAGCTATGCGTCAAGAACATAAAGAAAATATGCCTTTTAAAGAAGGAGAACATGTTCGCAATATAGGAAGAGCATTAGTTCGTGGTATTACTGGTGTAGGTTCTGTTGCATCTGGAGCTATAGGTGGTGGATTTGTAGGAGCTAAAACAGCATGGGAGAAAGGTGGAGATGCTAAGGCCGTAAGACAAGCTCAAGAACAAAGAAATGCTGTACGTGCTGCCCATTCTACTCAATTTGGTAGACTAAAAGACTCTGCTTATCAAATGCTTACAGGTCGTAGTTTAGCAGACAAAGAATCTCTAACTTTAGATGCTAATAAAACTGCATTTTCAACTTTGAAAAATTGGAAAGAATCAGTAAAAGCAGAAGCTATTAAAAATGGTGGACAATTTGATTTTACATTATCTGATGGAACCCAATTAAGGAATATTACTTTTGATCAAGTAAGAGCAGCTAAAGAAGCAGGAGCCGATCAAGATGGAAAATATACTATTAATGGTCATAAGTATGATGCTTCACTATTTGGACAAGTTATTATGGATCAAATGGCTGATAAACAAGTGGAAGTATGGCAAGCTGGAAGTCAGAGAGTTGTTGGCAGAGATGCAGCAGGTAATGATATTAAAGCTCCTTCTTATAACGAAGTTGTTACCACAGGAAAACTTGCACCAGATCACGCTAGGGTTGTAAAAGCTCTTAATGATGCTGGTATTAAAGTTAAAGGAGCGAGTGGCGATCAAATTAGCGGTGCTCAAATTGCAGATGAATATTCTAGTATTGGAAAAGCTATGGGTGTTGCAAATTCTGCTCAACAAGCTCGTGAAACTGATATGAGACAAAGAATGCGTATTGCTAATAAGCAAAACAAAAAATAAAAATAGGAGGTTGATTACTAGTGAATGAATATTTGATACCTGCAAATACGAAGAGAGGTAGACTAATACTGGGATTATTTAGACCAATGGATTTGACTATCTTTGCCATAGGAATTTTGACTACCGTGTTGTTGCTTGCTATTGTTCCTTTAGATAGTACTTTAGTAACAATCCTGGTTCTTGCCCCAGCTCTAATAACAGGATTGTTGGTTGTACCTACTGGTTATTATCATAATATGTTAACTATAATAATAGAAATCTATCAATTTGTTACTAATAGACAAACTTATAGATGGAAAGGATGGTGTTGTAGAAGTGGCGAAAAAAAGTAGTGGATATACAGAGGATTGGTTACCAATTCGATCTATTCAAAATAATATGATTGTTACTCGAGATAATAATAAAGTAACAGGAGTTAAAATTACTCCTAGAAATATTTTTATTCTTGATCCTGATTATCAAAATAATGTTTTAATAGCTTTAAGAAATTTTTATAATACAATCGATTATGAATTTTGGTTAATCGTTGCGGATAGACCAGTAGATATTTCTGTTTATATGTCTCAAATGCAATTACTTCTTAATGAAACATCATCTCCTGCTATTCGTAAGTTGATATTACAAGACATTAATAAAGGAGAAGCTTTTATTAGAAATAATGTAGTTGATACAGAATACTTTTTCTTATTTAAATCAAAAGATACTGATTTATTACAAAAAAGAGTACGTCAAATGATTACTGGATTAGCTTCTTGTGGATTAAATGCATCTTTAGTTAGTAATGATGATTTAAGATTATTAATGGAGAACTTCCTTAATGGAGGAACTTCAACAGAGTTTGGGACGGTGATGCCAGTATGAGTACAGGATTAAGAAGTCAACTTGCTCCTAAAGGATTACACTTTTCACCTAGTGATTTCTTTATTAGTGATAAATATGCTACGATACTAACAGTAGTATCTTATCCAAAATATATTTCTCCTGGGTATTTATCTAGTCTTACTAATATGAGTGGAATAAAAGTAGTAGCGAAACATATTCCTGTTCCTTATCAAGAAATGGTTAAGATGTTAAATAAACAAGTAGCTGAATTGAAGGAACAATATCAGAATGAAAAAGATCAAACTGTTAGAGAAAGAATTAGACAAGATGCTGAGAGTTTGGAATATTTTACTTCTATGATTGCTGGAACGCAAGCTAGAAATTTTGATTTTCAATTGCATATTATGATTACTGCTGATACAAAAGAAGAATTAGAATTAAAAAAATTAAATGTTAAAAACTATTTAGATGCAATGGAATTACGTGCTGTATCATTACGTTTTGAACAAGAGAAAGCCTTAAAATCTATTTTACCGATTTTCCCTAGTCAAGATATTGAACAAAGAATAGGTACCATTATTCCATCTGTTACGATATCAGCAATGTATCCATTTATCTTTGATAGTATCAAAGATCCAGGATTATCTACTTTATTAGGAGTTGATTTTTCTGGAGGAGTTATCTTATTTAATCAATTTTTATATAAAATTCGTAAAGAAAATAATAGAAATAATGCAAATATGATTATTTTAGGTACTTCTGGTTCTGGTAAGTCAACAGCTGCTAAATTGTTGCTTAGAACTCATATTCGTAATGGTTGTCAGATTGTTATTATTGATCCAGAGGATGAGTTTAGAGAAATTACACAAGCTTTTGGTGGCGATACCGTAGATATTGCTAAGGGTGGAGAATTCGGAATGATTAATCCACTAGAAATTGTAATTGATGCAGATGAAGAAGAAATTAAACAAGGACTAGGATATACGGTTTTAACTAGAACTCTACAATTTTTAAAAGCATTTATGAAGTATTATGATCCTTCTATTGAAGAGAGTGTACTTGCTATGTTTTCTGAAATTGTACAAGATACCTATAGACGTTTTGAAATTGATTTTAATACAGATTTTTCTAAGTTTACATCAAATCAATTTCCAACGTTTTCAGATGTTTATGCAACAATAAAAGGTCGTTTATTATCTATGACAGAAATGACTCAAGAAAGAGAGATTGTTGAAAAATTAGAGTTAAAAATACGTCCTATTGTTAATGAATTAAGATTTTATTTTGATGGTCATACTACGATTAAAAAAGGTAGTGACTTTATGGTATTTAATATAAAAGAATTAATGAATAGTGATTCTACTATTAAAAATGCTTTATTCTTTAATGTATTAAAGTATGCATGGGGTCTATGCCTAGACTTTAATGTAAATACAATTTTAATGGTTGATGAAGCACATGTGTTATTAGGAGATAATAATGCATTAGGAGCTGCTTTCTTAGCTCAAGTTCAAAGACGTGCAAGAAAGTATAATACAGGTACAATCATTATTACACAACAGCCAAGTGATTTTTCAGACCCTGCAGTTATAACGGAAGGAAAAGCAATCTTTGATAACTCTTCATATTATTTAGTTATGGGTCTTAAGAAACAAGCTGTTGAAGATTTAGCTTTACTGATAGATTTAAATGAGAGTGAGAAAGAGAGTATCAAACATTATTCTCAAGGAGAAGCATTATTCGTATGTGGAGATAGAAGAATGAGAATCAATGTTGCTGTGACACAAGAAGAATTAGATTCCTTTGGTATGGGAGGAGGATTCTAATTAGATAGGAGGTGAATATTAGTGGCAGGAAGTGCAAGTGGTAATAGTGGTGGTAATACCAATACTAATACTAATAGTAGTAATAATCCTACTAATTATGGTAATTCTCATAGCGAAAGTTTTGCCGACAGAAAGAAAGCAGAAAATGAGAGAAATAATCGTAACAATACAAATAATGTTCGTGCTGCTGCTGATGTCGCCTCAAAAACAGCCAATCCTTATGCTGCTGCCATTGGAACAGGAGTTAAAGCTGCTGATAAAGTAACTGGTGGAAAGGCAACTGAGGCCATTGGAAAAACAATGACCAAAGCAAATCAAGTAGTTCCAGGGGGAAATAAAGTTCAAAAAGCTTCCAATAGAATAAGTGAAAGTGGGCTTGGTAAACGTTTTAGTAGAAGAAAAGCAAATTATCAAAGACCAAATCAAAATGTTGGAGGAAATGATAGCGACGATCAAAGAATGCAAGAGATGCGAAATAAGCATCAATATGAACAACAAAAACTTCGAAAAGATCAAGCTATTTTAAATAAAAAAGATGATAATAAAGGAGAACAGGATGGTTCTCCTTCTTCAGATGAGGAAAAAAAATCAGAAAAATCTTTAGCTGATAATATATTAAATCGAAAAAAAAGAAAGAGTATCTTTAATCGAGGAGAAGAAAGTAACGAAGAGAATAATGAGGATTCTTCTGTTGATACAAGTGCTGTTATTGGAAAAAAACTACGTAATATTCTATTGTTTTTGAGCCCTTTTATTCTAATGGTATTAATTATTCTCTATTTAATTTGTTTTGTTGGATCATTTTTATCTAGTTTTGATGATTTTCTAGGGATAGGTTCTTTTTTTGGAAACATTGATTTTACAGGAGGAATTGATTATAATTTTACTTCAACAGACCAAGAAAACTTTTTAAATCGTGTAAATGAGATTAGTACGAATTATGCAAATAATGGAAAACCATTTGATCCAGAACTTGTTGTTGGTACCTATAATGCTTTAGTTAATAATAAAGCAACGATTACTTATGATGATATGGATTCTGCTGCTATACAAGAAATTGTATCTGGTATGTTTAATGAATATGAGTATGATAAAAATGTATTTCGAAAGAATTTAATTGCTTCTATTATTCCAAAATATTTACCACAAACCTCTGTTTTAAGAAGAGAAGCAATTGCTGATGAAGTATTTCAGTCTGTAAATAATTATTATGATTTAATAGGAAAAGAAGTAAATGATGAAGATAATTGTTCAAAAAGTACAGTTTGTACTTATAATATAAAAGGATTTACTTCTAAAGGAAAAGGGAATATTGAAAAAAAAGTAGAAATATCTAATTTGTATGTCCAATTAAATCAATGTTCTAGTGCTAATGTTTTATCAGGAGAAGAATTAATTCCTTTTGAAGATTATTTATTAGGAATTGGATATATGGAATTTGATGATACTAATTCGAAAGAAGCTTTAAAAGCACAATTTGTTGCATTAAGAAGTTATGTTTTAGCAAAACCAAATGTTATTACCAGTACAAATAATAAATTATATAAGGATACTTCTGGTAAGTGGATATTAGAGGTATCTACTTGTAGTTCAGATCCTTTATTCTGTAATCCTTCGAAAGGATGTTATACAGATAATTCTAATGTCCTACGTAGTGGAAAAAATCAATTGACATCTATGAGTAAAGACCCTCTTCCTAGTGATTCAATCTTAAGAAGCGCCATTGAAGAAGTAAAAGGAGAAGTATTAACCAATGAACAAGGTTATGTGGTATTTACTAATTATAAGTCAGTTTCTAATACTTTTCAGACGTTAGCTAATAAAGGTTTAAATTATAAATCGATTTTATTACAAGCATATAATCAAGGAGATAATTCATCAGGAGTTAGTAATATTTATAAGAGTAATTGTACAACCTCAGAAAAATGTGATACAACAAGTTCTAGTGGGGGAGTTTCAACAGGAGCGTATGCGAATTGGAAACAATATGAAGGTCCTTGGGTTAATGTAGTATTAGGAAATAGTGGTAGAACGATTCGTGAGATTGGTTGTTTAGCAACCTCAATAGCAATATTAATTGCGAAGAGTGGAGTACCAACAAATGTATCGAATTTTAATCCTGGAACATTTGTTGAATATCTAAATCCTCGAGGAGGATTTGATTCTGGAGGAGCTTTTAGTAGTTATTATAATGTTTCTAAAATAGCGCCTACTTTCCATTATGTTGATAAAGATATTTTAAATGGTCAAACCAAACAAGAAAAATTTAATCGATTAAAGCAATTGACAGAAACACCAGGATATTATGCTATTGTGAAAGTAAAAGAATATACTGGACAACACTGGGTTGCTTTGGATTCTGTTTCTGGAACTACCGTTAACATGATGGATCCAGGAAGTAAATCAACAAATATGTTTGCTCAATATAACTGGGAAGAAGTTACACAAATTGTATATTTTAAGGTGGGATAATATGAATGATAATAAAAAAGTATATATTGGAATAATTGTTTGTATATTAATTCTTTTTATAATATTATTACTTACATTAGGAATTCCAAATATGATAGAAGAAGGAAAAAAAATAACATTATTAGTTGATCATGATACTACTTGGGTTTATCGTAATAAAAAATGGAGTAATCTTACTGATAGTGAACAATTAAAAGAATATGATTGGAAAAAATTTCATATTTATTCTAATAATGAAAAAGTAGGATCCTATTATCTATGGAGGGATGATAGATGGTATGCTTTTGACAAAGATAAAAATGCTATTATGGTAGAAGGAAATTTCTTTGCTTATCAAGCAAACTATACCTTAGATATTTTTCCTTTTACAATGAATACAATATCTGATATGACATATGTTAATGAAGTATTAAAAGAAAATAATATTCCTACAAATAGTGCTTTTACTTCTTCTTATGTGATATCTCTTGATATGGATGATGATGATACTTTGGAAGATATTTATGCTGTTACCAATGCTTTTGATACCGATCATGATTCAGAGAAGACATTTACTTTTGTTTTTATGGTTAAAAATAAAAAGATATATCCTATCTATGAAGAAATCGATGATAAAGATTATTATAATGGATGTAAACCATATTTTACAGCATTTATTGATTTGGGAAACGATTCTAAATATGAATTTATCTTTAATTGTGGAAAATATAGTGTTATGACTCCAATCCGTAGATTATATCAGTTCCATGATAATGAGTTTAAAATTTTAGTTTCTAATGAATAAATAATGACAGTTTTTAAAAGATAAGTTATAATATAGAAGAAGAAAGGGAGTAATCATATGAAATTTAAATTTCGCGCAGATGCAGATGATTTAAAAATCTTTATTGTATTTGCGATTGTTTTATTATATATTGTTGCGATTGCTGTTTTGAATATTCATTCTTTTTCTAGTGAAGGGCAATTATATGGATTAAATCCATTTCCAGCTTTTGGACCTGATTTTATTTTTTCAACAATCATTATTTATTTCTTATGTTTATTAGGTTTATTTGCTAGTGTTAGTTCAATGATTTTTGATAGGGAAAAAGGGTTTGGATTAACTACTGCTAAAAAAGATAAAGGTTATTCACGTTGGGCAAAGGAAAAAGAAATTCAAGAAGAACTTCAATGTGTTCCTATTACAGCTAAGAATTCTAAAGTAGCAGGAATCCCTTTAATCATAAAAGAGAAAGAAATGTGGGTTGATAATGGAGAATATCATTCTTTAATTATCGGTGCAACTGGTTCAGGAAAAACCCAAGGTATAATTCATCCTATGGTTCATAGTTTAGCAAAAGCTAGAGAATCTATGATTATTACTGACCCTAAGGGTGAAATATATGAAGGAAATGCGGAAATGCTTCGTAGAAGAGGATATCAAATTCTCATTCTTAATTTCCGTGATCCACAAAATGGTAATGCTTGGAATCCAATGAGTATGCCTTATAAATTATATAAAGCAGGTAACCATGACAAAGCAATTGAGTTATTAGATGACTTAGCTTTAAATATTTTGTATGATGATTCAAATAAAAATGCAGATCCTTTCTGGGAAAAAACATCTGCAGATTACTTTTCAGGAGTCGCTTTAGGATTATTTGAAGATGCCAAAGAGGAAGAAATCAATATCAATTCCATCTCTCTAGCGACAACAGTAGGAGAAGAGAAATTTGCAGGATCTACCTATATTAAAGAATACTTCTCTATGAAAGATCCTTCTAGTGCTGCTGCAATTAATGCTTCTAGTACGATTATGGCTCCAGCAGAAACTAAGGGTAGTATTTTATCTGTATTTAAACAAAAAGTAAAATTATTTGCTTCACGTGATAATTTAAGTGAAATGTTAAGTCACTCAGATATTGATTTAGAAAGTATTGGAGAAAAACCAACAGCTGTATTTATTGTCATTCAAGATGAAAAGAAAACATATCATTCTTTAGTAACCATTTTATTAAAGCAAATATATGAAACTTTAATTTCTACAGCACAAAAACATGGAGGAAAACTTCCAATTAGAACAAACTTCCTATTGGATGAGTTTGCTAATATGCCTCCTTTAAAAGATGTTACTACGATGATTACAGCGGCTCGTTCTAGAAAGATACGTTTTACAATGATTATTCAAAACTTTGCTCAGTTAGATTCTGTTTATGGAAAAGAAGATGCAGAAACAATCCGTGGTAACTGTGGAAATATTGTTTACTTAATCACAACAGAATTAAAGGCATTAGAAGAAATCTCTAAAATGTGTGGGGAAGTAAAATCTAAAAAAGATGATAAGACAGCTTCTACACCATTGGTTACTGTATCTGACTTACAAAGAATGAAGCAATATGAAGTCATTATTTTACGAATGAGAAAACAACCATTTAAAACAAAAGTAATTCCTAATTATAAATTAAATTGGGGAGAAAAATATCCGACTGCTAAGTATCCTACACGTTCAAAACACGAAGTACATACTTTTGATATTAAAGAATTTGTAAAAAGTGAAAAGAAAAAAGAATTATTAAAAATGATGAATGCCAGTAATGAAGATAGTAAAGAAGAATTACCACTTCCTATTGGAATTCCTAGAAATAGACCTAGACCTAATCTAAGTCCTGGCATTAAACCAATTAGTAGAGATATGGATGAAGATGATATTCCTGATTTTCTAAAGAGAACTCCTGTTGAAAGAAAAAATCCTAGTAATCAAGAATTTCCTAAAATACCAGATTTTGAAACTTTTAAAAGACAAATGGAATCTCAATCTAATTTTTCTCCTATAGAAGATTATTCTCCAAAAAAAGAAGCACCTTATCTTCCAAAAGAAACAGATGATATGGATGATTTAGGTTTTGATGTAGATGAATTAGTGAAAAAGATTGATGCTAAAATTGCAGAAATTGAAGCAGAAGAGAGAAGAAATCAAGAAGATCAAAAGAAGAGAGAAGAAGAACAAAGAAAATTTTCTATGGCTCCTATTATGGAAGAAACACCTACTACTACAAACAGTATTCATGATGTATTAAAAGATGATTCTATTTCAAATATTCCAAAAGTAATTGATACATTAGAAGAGGATACTACTACACCTACGATTTCTCAAGAGACTTCCATTGATTTAGAAGATGAAAATGATGATGATTTCTTTGATGACTTTTTTGATAATTAGGAGGGATGATGATGATGAATTTTAATTTGGTAAAAAAACCAAAGAAAAAAGATGAAGACAATGATGAAATACTAGATGAAGATGAAATGGATTTCAATGATAACAATAATGATGATGACGACAAGAGTGAAAAAGAATTAGAATTAGAAGCTAAGAAAAGAATGTTTCGTTTTATGGGAATTATAATTGGAGTAGTTTTTGGATTATTTCTTCTTCTTTATTTATTCTCATTATTAAATGGAAAAAGTTATTCTTATGAAAAAATAGAAACGATTATGGAAAATGCTGCTAAGAGTTATTTTAAAGACTATCCAACTAGTTTACCAGTAAATGATGGAGATATCGTAGAAATTGATTCTAGTAATTTAGTTGCTGCTGGTAAGATGAAAGATTTATCTTATTATACAAAAAAAGGCGTTGTATGTTCTGGTACTGTCAGAGTAGAAAAAAGTGGAACAGAATATTTATATTTACCTTATTTAAATTGTGGAGATAGTTATGTTACTGTTGAACTATATCGAAAGATTCAAGAAGATAATCCTGTTGTAACCAGTGGATATGGATTATATTCCTATAAAGGAGGATATTCTTTTAGAGGAGAAACTTTAAATAATTACGTACAATTAGATAATAGTTTATGGAGAATTGTTAAGATTGATTCAAATAATCAAGTGATGTTAATTCTTGATAATACTTTAGAATATTCTGTCGAATGGGATAATCGTTATAATGATGATAGTTCTTATAGCTCAGGTATTAATGAATTCAATACTAGTAGAATAAGAGAGTATTTAGATAAGATTTATACAAATCCTAATAAAAAAGATAATGAAGATATTTTAACCACTCATGATAAAGCAAGAATGGTTGCAATGGATTTATGTGTTGGAAAAAGAGACAAAACTGATGAATCAAAAGATAATTCTGTAGAATGTAAAACAAAATATAAAAATCAAAAAATAGGATTACTAACTTTATCAGATTATTTATATGCCAGTATTGATCCAAATTGTAAATCTTCTACAACAAAATCATGTAAGAATTACAATTACTTAGTATCAAAAACGGATTGGTGGTTAGCAACACCAAGTACAGAGAATTCTTATAGTGTCTTTTATGTAATAGGTGGAGGCTCTGTTGGTATTGATAGTTGTGGAAATTACTCTTATGTACGACCTGTTATCTTATTAGGATCTAGTGTTAAATATGCTAGTGGTAAAGGTACGGAAGAAGAACCTTATACCATTAAATAAAAAATATAGGGAATCTATTATAGAATAGATTTCTTTTTTTTCATTTAATACTAGGGAGGGGATATGATTGAATATTTCAATCAAAGAAGTATTAAATAAAGATCATATTATTGATATTAGAAGCGAATTTCAATATTTGAAAGGACATATAAGAGGAGCTAGTTGTATACCAGAAAGTATCCTATTATCAAATCCTAGTAAATATTTAACTAAAGAAGAAGTTTACTATCTATATTGTAATCATGGGAATAGAAGTAAAATGTGTGTCAATTATTTAAATCAATTAGGCTTTCATACGGTTAATATTGTTGGAGGATATGATAATTACTTGTTAATATAGAATAATTGTACTATAATACACTTAGGTGGTAAGATGAATACGATTCAGATGCTTATTGATACGTTTACAAATCTAATATTAAATGGTGGATTATTTGCTGGATTTTTTATCGTCTTCCTAGAATGTTTTATTCCTGCCTTGCCCCTAAGTGTATTTGTTGCTTTAAACGTAAATGCCTTTGGTTTTTTTGTAGGAGTTCTTATTTCTTGGTTAGCTACTTGTTTAGGAGGATTTCTATGTTATACTATCTTCTATCAATTAGAGGATAAAGTATTAGAAAAGATATTTCATAAAAAGATGGCTATTAAAATAAGAAGTAAAGTGGAAAAGTTTCAAAAGATTCCTTTTCCTATGTTTGTCTTATTAATTACTTTACCATTTACTCCTTCTTCTTTTGTAAATATTTTATCTGGAGTATCTAAAATGCCAAGAAAAAAATATATTCTATCAATATTAATAGGAAAGTTATTTATGATACTTTTCTTTGGATATGTAGGATTAAAATTATTAAATAACTATACTGATATTAGAACAATTATCTTTATTAGTATGGGATTGATTGTTGCTTATGTGATAAGTAAAATTGTAAGTAAAAAAATGGATATTGAATAGGAGAATTATATGGAATATGTAATTATATTATTATTAGTTATATTAATTATTCTTAGTGTTATTTCTTTAATGAAAAATATTAATGAGAATCATATTACGGATCGAATTAGTAAATTAGAAGTAGATATGATGAAAGAAATGGGAGATTTTAAAAATGATTTGAGTCATTCATTAACAGATGATTTTACTAAGTTAAATGAACAAGTAGAAAAGAGATTATTAGCGGTAAATGATAAAGTGAATGAAAGATTAGATCAGAATTTTGAAAAAACAAATAAAACTTTTATTAATGTTGTTGAAAGATTATCGAAAATTGATGAAGCTCAAAAGAAAATAGAATCTTTATCTACCGATATTGTTAATTTAGAAAGTATTCTTACAGATAAGAAGACTAGAGGTATCTTTGGAGAAGTGAATTTGAAACAATTACTTGTTAGTGTATTTGGAGAAGGAAATGATTCTATTTATCAGATGCAACATACCTTATCAACTGGAGTAATAGCAGATTGTTGTTTATTTGCTCCAGAGCCTTTAGGAACCATTTGTATTGATGCTAAATTTCCATTAGAAAATTATCAAGCAATGACTGACAAAAAGAAAAGTCCTGAGGCAAGAGAAAATGCTCTTAAACTATTTCGGCAAGATATGAAAAGACATATTGATGCTATTCATAATAAATATATTATTTTAGGAGAAACAACCGATCAAGCAATCTTATTTTTACCAGCAGAAGCTATTTTTGCTGAAGTAAATGCTTATCATTCTGATATTATTGAATATGCATATAAAAAAAGAGTATGGATTACTAGTCCTACTACTTTAATGTCTACTTTAACCATAGTTCAAATGATTGTTAAGAATATGGAAAGAGATAAATATACTTCTATTATTCATGAAGAATTAAATAAACTAGGTTTAGAATTTGAACGATATAAAGAAAGATGGGATAAACTTGCTCGTAGTATTCAGACGGTTAATAAAGACATTGAAAATGTAACAATTACTACAGATAAAATCTCTAAGAAATTTGATAGTATTTCACAAGTAGATAGAAATTTAATTGAGAATAAAAAAGAAAAAGAATAGATTTAGTTTTTACTAGATCTTTTTTTGTATGAAAAGATAAGAATTATCATAGTATTTATTATGAGTAGAATAGTTCTTTATTTTCTTAGTTTCTTTCTTATGATATTTGGATTTACTTTTCTTATTATTTATCTCAATTTATTTTCTTTTGGATATAGTATTTTAGAATACTTAGAATTTATTTTTACGAATTATGAATGTTTTTCTTTTTTTATAGGTTTATTCTTATATTGTTATTTAATAAAAAAAAGAAACTAATAGTTTATCTTCATAGCTTCTTTTACCATACTCATTGTTTCTTTTGCTTTTTCTTGGGCTTCTTTTGTTCCTTTTTCTAAGATATTTTTAATATCTTCCTCTGAATATTGTTCTCTTTTTTCTTGAATAGGTTTTAAGAATTGATTCATAGCTTCTATCAATTCTTTTTTACATTGAACACATCCTCTAGCTCCTTTTTTGCATTCTTTACAAATCGTTTCTTGATTTTCTTCTGTATTGACTAGTTTATGATAGTAATAAACCATACAAATATCAGGATTAGCTGGATCATCTTTTTTTATTTTACTAGGATCAGTAATTGCTTGCATTATTTTCTTTCTAATTGTTTCTTCATCATCGATTAGATAAATAGCATTTCCTAGACTTTTTCCCATTTTTTCATTTCCATCTAGACCTTTAATTCTAGAAGTCTTACTAAGTAATTGTTCAGGTTCTTTTAATATATTTCCATAGATAGAATTAAACTTTCTTACAATCTCTCTACATTGTTCTAAAAGAGGTAATTGATCATCTCCAACAGGAACAACTTCTCCAGAAAAACAAGTAATATCAGCGGCCTGAGAGATAGGATATCCTAAAAAACCATAAGTAATGGATTCTCCATTATTACCAAATAATTCTTTTTTTTGGGCTATTTCATTTTTTACAGTAGGATTTCTTTCCAATCTAGATACCGTTACTAAATTAGAATAAAATACAGTTAACTCGGCAATTTCTGGTATTTGAGATTGAATAAAGAAATGAACTTTATTGGGATCGATACCAATTGCTAATAAGTCTTTTGTTATTTCAAAGACATTTTTTCTTACTTTTTCGGGATTATTAAAATTATCTGTTAGAGCTTGAACATCTGCTATTTCAAGATAAAAATCATAGTCATCTTGAATTTCACACCAGGTTTTACTAGCTCCAAAATAATGTCCTAAATGTAAGTTACCTGTTGGTCTTAAACCAGTAAGAATTGTTTTTTTCATATGTCTCTTCCTTTCTCTTTTATTTTACCATAATTTAAAACAATTTGGGTAGTATAAGAATAAAAATCCAAAGGCTAACCCACATAAAGCTCCTATTAAATGCCCATCATGATATATTTTGCTATTCTTTTCTAATCTACTTTTTCTTATTTCACTTACAATATAAAAGATAAATATTAATACTAGAGTAAGAGGAATCTTTCCTTCTTGAATATTTGAAAAAGAAGATAATACAATTAACATATAAACATTTCCACTAGCTCCTAGTATTTGATAATTATGAAATATCATATTAAATAAACTAATTATAAGAGAAGTTATTAATAACATGATTAATAAATTCATACTTCCATATTTTTCTTCAATCATAGGGCCAATTAATAAAATATATAGAAAGTTACTAATTAAATGATCAATATCTTTATGACCAATAGCATGAGTAAATAATCTAATATAAGTGAGTGGATTTAGTAAAGAACTTCGATAACTAGAAAATAACAATTTATTAGTTTTTCCATGACTTAGAACATTGAATAACCATGCAGCTAAGGATACTAAAAAATATGTAATAATTACGATTGAATTATAATCAAATTTTATATGATTGATTTGAAAATCCATATTCTCTTCCTACCTTTTATAGAATCATTATACTAGATATTTTCCTTCTATTACGGGAAAACTTGATTTTTTTTTCATTTTGTGCTATAATATGTCTACTTATTGGGGGGTTAGTAGTATGATAAATTATAATCCATATTATGTAGAATTATTAGAAAAATTAAATAGTATTAAAGAAGTAAATTCTTCTGAAGATGAATTATTAAAACAATTAGATAAGATTATCTTCCTAGATACTAATAATAAGATTATTTTAAACAGAATGGAAGAAGATGAACAATTTCAAACTCTTGTTTCTAATATTGATAAAGAGATTGAAGATATTTCTAAAAAACTTAGAGAATATTCTTATGATAATGAAGAGGAACACTCTACATTAGAAAATTCTTTAAATAAATATAGAGAATTAAAAGAGAATATTTACCAATTTTGTATTGAACAATCACTTCCTTTAGAAGGTGTTTCTTCTGTTATGAAAACTTGTATTGATTCTATTCATGAAGTTTGTGGAAAGAATAAACAATTCTTTGGAGAAGATTTAGTTATTAAAAAAAGAAATCATGGTAAAAATACTTATGAATTAAATAATAAGAATATTCATAGAACATATGAAATATTACAAGATAAAGAATTTATGGATTCTATGTCTTACGGAGTAAATCTTGTAAGAGATGAAGATAGATCTAGTAGAATGATACAGAATTGTCAAGATATCTTATTCTATAGAGATTCTGTATTAAGAAATTGTGATAAGTTTATAAAATTTAATACTTATAAAGAAATGCTTTCTAGATATGTAGAAGAATTAAAAAGACTACGTGAATTAAATATTAATCAAAATATTAGAAGAATTGATGAAAAAATTAGATTTGTAATGGGAAGAAAAGATTTAAGAGGAACTTGTAATAAAAAATTAGAATTATTACAAGATGAAAAAGATTATTATTTAGGATTACTTCAAAGAATAGAAGAAATTAAACGTAATCGTTTTATTATTGGTAGAAGAGTAGCTGGAATATATGATGATTTATGTGATCAAGGATTCAGTAATCTATTATTTGGAGTTTATTCGATGAATAGTCAAGATGAATTATCTAAGAGTATTAGAGAATTAGATTCTTATACGGAATTAGAAACATTCTTTGATGATAAGGAAACTATTTATCATAGTGAAAAAAATCATTTAGAAGAAGTATTAGCTAAGAAACAAGATTATGTGGAACATACGGGTATTCATACTTTAGATTTTATTACTAAAAATTATGATACAGCTTGCAATATAGTAGATATCAATCAATCTAATTTTAAAGAAATATCACCTAAATTAGCTATTTATATCTTAGAAGTATTAAGTGAATTACAAAGAAGAGATTCTCGTGATATCAATGTTAGTGATCAAGAATATCAAGAATTAGAAGATTGGTATCAAAAGAATGTAGCTTCTAAATTAATAGATTTTGAAATGGATTATTATGACATATTCTTTGAAGCAAAGAAAAGAGTGAAAAAAAATGATGTTATTAGTCGTTAGTATCCTTATGGGATTAAAGAGTAGAAAGACGATTTAAGTCTTTTTCTTTTTGTAATACTTTTCTTAAAAATATGGTAAAATATAAGTAGAAAGATTCTTATAATTATGGAGGTGCATGATGATAACTTTATTAGATATTAAGAGTATTCTAAAAAAGAAAAAAGAAATAGTACTTTTTGATTTATACTTAAAGAATTATGATGATACTAATTTTTATTTTTCTATTTTATATCATGAAAAAATTAATAAATATAAAGTATTATTTGTTCCAATTGATACTATTGAAAATAAGAGTCAATTAGAAGACTATTTCTGTTATCAATTTATTTTTTCTGACACGGTAGATTATATTCTAAATTTGATAGAAGATCATGTTGATTTTATAAAGAATTCAACTAACAATATAGAAAATATGGATTCTCATTTGATTCAAATTTCTATGAGGAATAAGAAAGATATTCTTACGTTATCTTTTATACAAGCAATTGATAAGAAATATTACTTTTTATTTCCTATTATTACTATTATATTTGAACATTCTCCTAATATTGTGAGTGAATTATGTCATAAATTGTTATTAGATTTTTATTCTGATAAGGAAATGATTCATATAAAAAAATCATTAAATACTACAATGAATCAAGAATCTATAGAAAAGTTTTTCAAAAAAGAAATAAAAGATTCTAATCAAAAAAATCAAGTTTCTTATTTAGAAAAAGTAGGAAATCGATACTATGCTATTGTTAAGAATCATATCATCATTATAGAAGAATATAAAGATAAAAAAATTGTAAATATTTATGCAGAAGAGATCAATCCTCTAGGAGAAGAAGTATATTCTGTTTTTCAAGATATTTTTCTAGGAAAAGAAAAGAAATTTATTCATATTTGTATTGATCAAAGTAATCAAGATGCTTATTATTTCTGTTATGGGATCAAAGAAGATAAATTCTTAGTATTTGATGAAGAGGGAAAAGAAGAATTATCTATTTATGATTCTCTTAATCATTCTATTCATATTAAAAATAGTGATAAGAACTTTATAAAGAAATATAGAAAAGTACTAGAAGATAAATATATAGATGAAAAAGTAGAAGAGTATATTAATAAAATAATAGATTAGAGATTTTGTCATCTCTTTTTCTTTTTAGCACTCATCCTTGACAATTGCTAAAAGAAGTGGTATATAATTATTGAGGTGATAATTATATGGAGAAAAAAGAATTTCAATCTGAGTCAAAAAGACTATTAGATTTAATGATTAATTCTATTTATACAAATAAAGATATCTTTTTAAGAGAGTTGATTAGTAATAGTTCTGATGCATTAGATAAATTATATTATAGAAGCTTAACAGATGATAAAATTAATGTAGAAAAAGAAGATTTAGAAATTAATTTATCTTTTGATAAAGACAAAAGACTATTAACAATTTCCGATAATGGAATTGGTATGACAAAAGAAGAATTAGAAAGTAATTTAGGAATTATTGCTAAGAGTGGATCATTATCTTTTAAAGAGAATATGACAAAAGATGAAAAAATTGATATTATTGGACAATTTGGAGTAGGATTTTATTCTTCCTTTATGGTAAGTGATAAGATTACTGTTATTACCAAGAGTATTGATAGTAAAAAAGCTTATCAATGGGAAAGTGAAGGAGTAGACGGATATACTATCAGTGAGACAAAGAAAGATAGTATCGGTACTGATATCATTTTACATATCAAAGAAGATGATGAAGAATTTGATTATTGTAAATACTTAGAAGAATATGAATTAAAGAATTTAGTAAAGAAATATTCTGATTATATTAGATTTCCTATTAAGATGGAATGTACTCATCATGAATTAAAAGATGAAGAAAAACATGAATATGAAGATAGAAAAGAAATAGAAATCTTAAATAGTATGATTCCTATTTGGAAAAAGAATAAGAGTGAATTAAAAGAAGAAGATTATGATAACTTCTATATGGATAAATTTAGTGATTATGATAAACCATTAAAAGTAATTCATTCTTCTGTAGAAGGAATGACTTCTTATAAATCATTATTATTTATTCCTTCTCATGCTCCTTATGATTTCTATACACAAGAATATGAAAAAGGATTAGCTTTATATTCTAATGGTGTAATGATTATGGAAAAATGTGGAGATTTACTTCCTGACTATTTTAGTTTTGTAAAAGGAATTGTTGATAGTGAAGATTTAAGTCTAAATATATCAAGAGAATTATTACAAGAATCTCAAAGTTTAAAGATTATTTCTAAAAATATAGAAAGTAAAATTCGTAAAGAATTAGAAACTATGTTAAAAGATGATAGAGAAAATTATGTTTCTTTCTTTAAAACTTTTGGAGTTCAATTAAAATATGGTGTTTATAATAACTATGGAATGGATAAAGATAAATTAAAAGATTTAGTAATGTTCTATTCTAGTAAACATGAAAGATTAATTACTTTAAAAGAATATGTAGATGAGATGGGTGATAAACAAGATAATATTTACTATGCATCAGGATCTTCTATCGATAAGATTAAAAATCTTCCACAAGTAGAACAAGTAAAAGATAAAGATTACGATATTTTATTCTTAACTGACTATGTAGATGAGTTCTGTATTACCGCATTACAAGAATATGAGAAAAAGAAATTTATGAATGTTAGTGATGGAGGACTTGATTTAGATAGTGAAGAAGAAAAAGAAGAAGTGAAAAAAGTTAATGAAGATAATTCTGATTTATTAAAAGATATGAATAAATTACTTGATGAAGTAAGTGAAGTAAGATTTAGTAATAAATTAAAAACTCATCCTGTTTGCTTGACAACAAAAGGAGATGTTTCTATTGAAATGCAAAAAGTATTTGATGCAATGCCTAATGATATGGGAATTAAAGCACAAACGGTTTTAGAGGTTAATGAGAAACATCCAATTAGTAAGAAATTAATGACTTTATATAAGAAGAAAGATAAAACAGAATTTGAAAATTATACAAAAATTCTATATAGTGAAGCTAGAATTATTGCTGGACTTCCTATTGATAATCCTACAGAAATTAGTAAATTAATTTGTGATGTTTTATCGAAATAAATAAGAAGTAATAGATAGTTTTTTGAAAAGAACTATCTATTTTTTGTTTTATTTGATGCTTTACACTCTAGGTATTGTCTATGACTAGAATTTCTCTTTATTCACCTTATTCTATTGTATAATGTTATAAGATAGTGGAGGTAGTTATGTCAGTATTAAGTAAAGAAGAAGTATTATTAATGGATGAATATTTTCGAGTACTAAATTATTTAAGTGTTGCTCAATTATATTTACTAGATAATCCCTTACTAAGAAGAGAATTAACAATAGAGGATATTAAACCAAATGTAGTAGGTCATTTTGGAACGGCTCCTGGACAAAATTTTATTTATATGCATCTAAATCGTTTGATTCGTAAAAATGATTTGAAAATGATTTATTTATCTGGACCAGGACACGGTGGACAAGCCATGGTTGCGAATAATTATTTAGAAGGAGTTTATACAAAATTTTATCCTGAAATAACAGAAGATTTAGAAGGCTTAAAGAAATTATGTAAACAATTTAGTTTTCCAGGAGGAATCTCTTCCCATGTGGCACCAGAAACACCAGGTTCTATTCATGAAGGGGGAGAATTAGGATATAGTATTTTACATGCAGCAGGAGCAGTATTAGATAATAAAGATTTAATTGCCTGTTGTGTTGTTGGAGATGGAGAAGCAGAAACTGGACCTCTCGCAACAAGTTGGCATATTAATAAATTTTTAAATCGTAAAAGTGATGGAGTTGTTTTACCTATCTTACATCGTAATGGCTATAAAATAGCATCTCCTACTGTGTTTGGAAGAATGAGTCAAGATGAATTAGAAAAGTTTTTTACTGGATGTGGATGGAAACCTTATTTTGTTGAAGGAGATGATTCTTTCAAACTTCATGAAGAAATGGCTAAAACATTAGATAGAGTTTATAAAGATATTTGTAGAATAAAAGATTTAGGTACAGGACGTTATCCTATGATTGTTTTTACTACTCCTAAGGGATGGACTGGACCTAG
Organism: uncultured Erysipelotrichaceae bacterium; assembly: GCA_902797265.1. Classification (GTDB taxonomy): domain Bacteria; phylum Bacillota_I; class Bacilli_A; order RF39; family UBA660; genus UBA3789. The sequence goes on along the minus strand of CADBSF010000023.1, from coordinate 11,005 downwards.
AATTTTTAATGGCTTAGAGATGGAAGGAAGTTTTCGTTCTCATCAAGTTCCTATTCCTATTTCAAGAGAACATCCAGAAAATTTAAAACTCTTAGAAAAATGGTTAAAGAGTTATGATATTTCTCAATTCTTTGATGAGAAAGGAAAATTAATAAAAGAATTAAAAGTATTATGTCCTCCTATTAGTAAATGTATGGGATCAAGTCCTTATGCCAATGGAGGAGTCTTATTAAAAGAATTAAAAGTTCCAAACTGGGAAGATTATACAATCGATATTAAAAAACCAGGTGCAGTAATAGATTCTGATACAATGGAATTAGGAAATTATATTCGTGATGTATTTAAACTAAATAGAAATCATAAAAATTTCCGTATTTTTGGACCAGATGAAGCTTTATCTAATCGATTTCATCATGTATTTGAAGAAACAAATCGAACTTGGAATTATAAAACTTTATTGCGAGATGAATATCTTTCTAAAGATGGAAGAGTCATGGATAGTTATTTATCAGAACATGTATGTGAAGGTTTATTAGAAGGTTATTTATTAACAGGAAGACATGGTTTTATCCATAGTTATGAAGCTTTTATTCGTATTATTGATTCTATGGCTAGTCAGCATGCTAAATGGTTAAAAGTATGTAATCAAATTGAGTGGAGAGCTCCTATTGCCTCTTTAAATTTCTTATTAGTATCGCATGTTTTTCAACAAGATCATAATGGCTATACCCATCAAGATCCTGGCTTCTTAAATCATTTAGTTACAAAAAAAGCCGATGTTGTTCGTATGTATCTACCACCTGATACTAACTGTCTATTATCTTGTTTTGATCATTGTATTCAATCTAAAAATTATATTAATGTTATTGTTGCTTCCAAACATCCTAGACCACAATGGCTTACGAAGACACAAGCGAGAGTTCATTGTCGAAAAGGTTTGGGAGTATGGAATTTTGCTAGTAACGATGGAGGCAATCCAGATGTTGTTTTAGCTTGTTCAGGAGAAACTCCAACCTTAGAAGTACTTGCTGCTGTTGATATCTTAAGAAGAAGTGTAAAAGGAATAAAAATAAGAGTTGTTAATATTGTTGATTTGATGAAATTACAATCACCTGATGTTCATCCTCATGGTATGAGTGATTTTGAATATGATGATATTTTTACAAAAGATAAACCAATTATCTTTAACTTTCATGGCTATCCTTCTTTAATTCATCAATTAACTTATAAAAGACATAATCGTAATTTACATGTACATGGATATAAAGAAGAAGGAACTATTACGACTACTTTTGATATTCGTGTTCAAAATGAAATTGATCGTTTCCATTTAATTAAACAAGTATTAACAGAAATTCCAAGATATAAAAAATCTGGAGAAGTATTAAGAAAATGGTGTGATGAAATGTTAGAAAAGCATAAAGAATATATTCATGAATATGGAGAAGATATGCCTTCTATTAAAAATTGGAAATGGAAAGGTTTTAAAAAAGATGAATAATGATAAAGAGTATCTATTTATGTAGATGCTTTTTTTGACAGATTTTTTCTCACACTATTGGTTTTTTTTTGAAAATATTGTATACTTTTAATAGAGGTGATGTTCATGAATACTAGAAGAAGTATGAAGTTACCCATTATTGGAGTATTTCTATTTATTATCATCATCGTGTCATTTTTTAGTTCTATTAAACAAAAAGAAGTGACTTGTAAAAAAACAAAGAGTTATTCTTCGGGAATCTATTTTACAGAAGAAGTAATATCTAAAATAGAAGGAAAGAAAATTAAAAGTATTGATGTTACCAAGACAATTTCCTTAACAGGAAAATCTAAGAAGGAAGATATCGATAATATTATAAAATCATTAGATAAAACATTAGAATATTTAGGGAAAAATGTAAAATATACCATTAGTGAAGATAAGATTATTATTGAAATACATGTAAAAAAGAAAGAAACGATACTATTAGATAATATTACATTTTCAGAAGAAAATCCTTTAGAAATAAAAATTGATTCTAATACCAAAAGTAGTAATGTATTAACTCTTGGAGTTACTGATAGTTATACAGATGGAGAATATATGAAATTATTAAGACAGAGAGGATATCAGTGTAAATGACAGATTATAATATAGAAGAATTAGTAAGTCAAATTGATTTTTCTAAGAATTCTTTTCAAGATATTCATGGAATGATGCTTACTAATTATGAAATAGATGTTTTAAAAAAATATCAAATACCTTATTTAAACTGTAATAGTTTAAAAGAAATTATATATGAAATAGAAGAAGTATTAATGGATGGTGATCTTGATTCTGATGACTTAGAATCGATTTCTAAAAGTATTAGTGAAAGAGATTATTATCAAAATACAAACAAGTAATAATGACTGGAGGTTTTTAAATGATTTATTTAGATTATAGTGCTACTACACCTGTTAGGGAAGAAGTAATTGATACTTATAGTAGTGTTTGTAGAGATTTTATAGGAAATCCTAATTCCTTACATTCTTTAGGAGTAAAAGCAAAACAATTAATAGATGCTAGTACGAAACAAATTGCTGATATTTTAGGAGTAAAAGTCAGTGAAGTTATTTATACGAGTGGTGCTAGTGAAGCAAATAATCTTGCGATAAAAGGAGTATGTTCTCGATATGAAAATAGAGGACATCATATCATCACAACAGAGTTGGAGCATTCTTCCATTATTGCTCCTCTGAATTATTTATCTAGTAAAGGATTTGATGTAAGCTTTGTAAAACTAGATGAGAATGGTCAAGTAGATTTAAAAAACTTAGAAGAATTAATACGTGATGATACGATTCTTGTCAGTATTTGTTCCGTAAATAGTGAAGTAGGAATTTGTCAAGATTTGGAAAAAATCAGTAAAGTCATTAGAAAAAAGAATCCTAAAACTATTTTTCATAGTGATGTAACTCAAAGTATTGGAAAGATGAAGATTAATCTTTCTTGCTTAGATATGGCTTCTATGTCATGTCAGAAATTCTATGGAATGAAAGGAATAGGAGCTTTAATAAAAAAAGAATCATTAGTAATTGATCCTTTAATTCATGGAGGAAAATCTACTACTATATTTAGAAGTGGTACTCCAGCAACTCCTTTGATAGCTTCTTTTGCGAAAGCCTTACGTTTAATGTATGAAGATTTTGATACAAAATGTGAGCAAGTAAAGGAAATCCACGATTATTTACTGAATCAATTAAAAGAATTAGATATTTCTATTAATAGTAATTCTTGTTGTGTTAATCATGTAATTAATATTAGTTTAAATAATATTAAAAGTGAAGTAATGCTTCATGCTTTAGAAGAAAAAGATATATTTATATCCACGCAAACAGCTTGCTCTGTTGGAGATTATTCAAAAGCTGTTTATGCTGTTACAAAAGATAAAAATAGAGCTAGTAGTAGTTTAAGAATTAGTTTAAGCTATCTTACTACTAAAGAGGAGATTGATACTTTTATAGAATCTTTTAAAGAATGTTTAAAACAACTAGATTTTGGGAGGTAAGATATGAAACTTGTTAAGATAGGAGCTATTTGGTGTAGTGGATGTCTTGTGATGAATAAAGTTTGGAAACAATTAAAAGATAATACTTCTATTGAATGCATCGAATATGACTATGACATGGATGAAGAAGAAGCAATGAAATATTCACCAGGAGATGTTTTACCCGTATTTATCTTTTTTAAAGATAATGTAGAACTATTTCGAATGGTAGGAGAATTTTCTTACCAAGATATAATGAATAAATTAAAAGAGGTTGGTGCAGTAGAATGAGTAATAAGTTAAAAAGAATCATAATTCTTCTTCTTTTATGTTGTCCTTTTTTGATAAAGGATGTTAGTGCAAAAAAGAATGAGATCACGATGTATATTTTTCATGGAGATGGATGTCCTCATTGTAAAGAAGAATTAGATTATATTTCTTCTTTTAAAGGCAAATATCCTAATTTAAAAATTGTAAAGTATGAAGTATGGTATAACGTTAATAATGCAGATTTATTACAAAAAGTATTAAATGCTTATTCAAAATATACGAGTGGTGTTCCTACTACTGTTATAGGAGATACTATAATTACAGGATTTAAAGAATCTACGGGTGGTAAAATTGAAAGAGCAATTAAGTATTATTCTAATCATGATTATATCGATCAAGTAAAAAGAATTAAAAATGGTACTTTTAAAGAAGAAGAATTAAATCAAGAAAATGGATTTTATCAATCAGAATTAGAAACAGAGAATGGTTTAACAGTAGATACTCCTTTTTTTGGTAAAATTAATTTACAAAATGTATCTTTAGTATCAGCATCTGTTATTATCGGATTTATTGATGGATTTAATCCTTGCGCTATGTGGGTATTATTATTCTTAATTAGTATTTTACTAGGTATGAAGAATCGAAAAAGAATGTGGACTTTAGGATTAGCTTTTTTAATTACTTCAGCACTCATTTATATGTTGATTATGTTATCTTGGATACAAGTAGCAGTTAAAATTACAACGATTATTTGGATTAGAAATATTATTGCGATTATTGCTTTAATTGGAGGAATTTGGAATCTAAGAAGTTTTCTGAAAAGTAGAGATAGTGGTTGTGAAGTAGTTGATGATAAAAAAAGAAAAAATATTTTACAAAAAATAAGAAAATTTACTAGTGAAAAAAGTTTTGTTCTAGCTTTAATAGGAGTTATGGGACTTGCTGTTAGTGTTAATTTAGTAGAACTTGCATGTTCAGCAGGGCTTCCATTAGTATTTAGTGAATTACTTGTTTTAAATAATGTATCAAATACTATGAAGTTTTTCTATACTTTACTGTATATTATATTCTTTTTAATTGATGATATCATTGTTTTCTTAATAGCTATGTTTACTATGAAAGTAACTGGTATTTCTACCAAGTATAATAAGTATTCTCATTTACTTGGAGGTATTATTATGCTTATTGTTGGTTTATTATTACTTTTTAAACCTGGATGGTTAATGTTTCAATTTCAATAAAATTTATTGTATAGGATGTTTACATCCTATCTTTTTTTATGTATAATATATATTAGAGAATAAGAGGTGCATGGATATGGAAAATACAAAAGAAATGATAACGATTCAAAATAGTGATGGTTCTACAATGGAAGTGGAACTAGTTACCTTTTTAATGGACGATGATCAGACAAATGCTTATCTTGTTTATTCTAAAGGAGAAAAAACGGGTGTTTCTGATGATGAAGTAATATACGTATCTAAGGTTGTAAAAAAAGGTGAAGTCATTCAAATTCAAGAAATAGTTGACGATCTTGAATGGGCAAAAGTACAAAAACTAATGAAGAAAATTGCAAATATGTAAGAATGGTGGTGTGAAGGATGAATTCAAATTATATATTTAAGAATAAAAGATATGAGATTGCTAGTAGAAATGTAAAAGCAGCTTTATTTGATATTGTAACGAATGAAAACTCTAAGTTACTTTCTCTTCGTGATGAAATAGATAAAACAGAAGATAAAGAAGAAAAAGAAAGATTAGAGTCTATTGGTTCTAGTCAAAGGGAGTCTGTAAAAAGTCTAATTGCATCTACAAATCAATTAATGGAAACGATTAAGAAATTAGATTCCTATTCAAAAGAATTAAATCAACAAGATGAGATAACTTCTATCGAAGAGAATGAAATGATTCCTGTTGATGAAAGTGTTTTCAATAGTTTAGATTCAGATGTTAATACCACTGAAGAAGAATCAAAAGAAGAAAATGCTGTAGAAGAAGAGAAAAAAGAAAATAAAGTAGAAGATGATTCTAAAGAAGATATTCAAAAGGATGATTCTAAAGAAGTAACAAAAGAAGAAGTAAGTGAAGAAGATGATATTGACTTACCATTCGGAGAACCTTCAGAAGAAGAGAAAAAAGAAAATATAGCTGAAGATGATTCTATAGAAGATATTCAAAAGGATGATTCTAAAGAAGAAACAAATAAAGAAGTAACAGAAGAAGAAAAAGAAACTTCTAATGAAGAAAATAAAGAAGAAAAATCACCAGAAGTAACAAAAAAAGAAGTAAGTGAAGAAGATAATGATATCGACTTACCATTCGGAGAACCTTCAGAAGAAGAAAAGAAAGAAGAACCAAAAGAGGAAAGTACAGAAGAAGAAAAAAAAATTTCTAGTGAGGAAAATAAAGAAGAGAAACAACCAGAAGAAAACAACGAAGAAGTTAAAGAAGAAAACGAGATTTCTAAAGAGCCAGAAGAAGAAACTTCTACAGGAAAACTAAGTGAAGAAGAGATTATAGAAAATTATCTAAAATCTATTAATATTCCAGGATTTGCTCAAAACACAACTACAGAACAACCTGCACCAGTAACACCTCAAGAATCAAACGAATCAGAAGAAGAAAAAAAAGAAGAGGCAGTAATACCACCTGAAAATAAAGAAGAAGAGAAACAGCCAGAAGAAAACAACGAAGAAGCCAAAGAAAATAATAGTTCTTTACCAACTTCATATGCTGAAGAAGAAAAAGAAGAAGTAGTAATACCACCAGAAACTACTGAAGAAGAAAAGCAATCAGAAGAAACACAAGAAGATAATACTAATGTAGAAGTACCAATATCTACAAATGAAGACAGTGTAGAAACAACAGAAGAAAGTGGTTTTGCTAATCTATTAGAAAAGGAAGAAGAAGAAAAAGCAGTTTTTAGTAAAGCAGATACTAATAATCCTAGAGCAATTTTAATTTCTACAAAACAAGGAAACAATTTAAGAAGTTCTCGTGATGTACAAACAGTTTTATTTTATAATTTATTGAATACAGGAGTTTTGAATAGTGATAGTAGTATTAATGGTAATGAAGATTTTGCAAGTATACAAAGTCAGATAGAGACTTTAATGCAACAAGCTAATAATTATTATAAAGAAGGAAAAATATCAGAAGCACAAGAAATCTATGAACAAATAAGTTCCCTAAATAAAAAATTACAAACAAGTGGAGCAGTTGTTAAATAAGAAGGTGAATCGGTTGAATTATAAAGATTTATATCAAAAAATAGCTAATTTATTTCAAGTATCTACAAAAGAAGTATCGATTCATTTTCATCTAAACATTCAATCTCTTGTTGTTTCTATTCAATCTTATTTAATTGGCTTAAATGGAGAAAAAAAAGAGTTTGAATCTTTGGAATATCCTTGGAATAATGATTTTTATAAGGAATTCTTATTACCAATGGTATCATTAATACAACAAAAAACAAAAGTGGTAACAAAAGATATGATTCCATCAAATAGAGAAAATCTATATACCATTCGTTTCATTACTGAAAATAATGATATCTTCACAATAGAAGGATTTAATGAACAAGATGCAAAAAAAATATTAGACTATTCTAATGATATAGATAGTATAAATTTATTTCAATAATTATATTAATAATAAGAAATGTAAAAGTATTGAGGAGATGTTAATATGCAGAAGCAAAATAATAATCTTAAAATGTATCATTTTGCCCGTATATTAATGTCTATTGCTCTTACTTTTATTTTTTGTGGTATAATTTTACAACTATCTAATATTCATGAAAGAGTTTTAGATCCGATAAAAGATGTGATTCCTGTAAATAATAATGATTCCTCTATTCATATTGATAAACCTAATAATGAAAATGATTCTTCTTTAGAAGAAAAAGTAACATCTTCTTATACAGAAGAAGAAAATAAGAATCTAAAAAAAAAGATAAAAAATAAATATGGAATAACAATATTATATGGGAAAGATACTGACTATTATAAAATAGAAGATATAGATGTTATTTCTTTAACGGATAATTCTATGATTCATGATTCTTTAATTCAGTTAGAAGGATGTTTACAAAATTATCCAGAAGGATTATTTCAAGAAATAAGAGATGGAGGATTACCTTTAACAATTCAATTAGTTCATCATTTTTCTGATATTAATGTTACAGGAATTACAGATTCTAATAATAGTTATGCGAAAATTTCTATTTCAGTATCTCATTCTTTTGAAGAATCCTTTTATCATGAATCCTATCATTATATAGAAAGATATTTATTTAAAAAAGGAGCTAATTATAATACTTGGAATGCATTCAATCCAAATGGATTTCAGTATGGTATTGTTGATTCAACGCTTTCCTATAGTAATACTTTTTTAGAAAATTCTCCTTTTGTAAATAATTATGCACAAATGCAAGATACAGAAGATAGAGCTTCTACTTTTGAATATATGATGGCTATTGAAAAAGCTAAATGTTTAACAGAAGGACAAACTGTTTGGAAAAAAGCAACTTTAATTGCTCGTACAATTGAATATATTTTAAATACAGTTACTCCTTCAACTACAGAATATTGGGAAAGGTATTTATAAATATGCAAACAATAATTATTAACGATGAAAAATTAACTGATAATGATATTCAAATGAATGTTATACGAGTAAAAGGACTTGTTATTACAAAAACTGGGAAAATATTACTAGCTTATAATAATCATACTTATCAGTTTTTAGGAGGACATGTTGAGGAAGGAGAGGATATAAAACTTTCTTTAATAAGAGAAATAAAGGAAGAAGCAGGAATTACAGTAGAAATAGAAGAAGATCCTTTTTTGAATATTATTACTTATGATCATGATTATTTTAATACAGGAAGAAAAGTAAAGAATAGTATTTATTATTATCGTATTCTTTCTGATGAAATTCCTAATTTTTCTCTTACAAAATATGATGAATTAGAAAGAAAAAGTGATTTTGAATTATATTATGTTGATTTATTAGGACTAGAAGATTTCCTTAAGAGGAATATTTCTTCTGGAGAAATAGATGAAAATATAGGAAGAGAAATGTTATATGCTTTAGAGGTATATAATCAAGTATATGGAGGATAAAATGAAAATATTAGTTACTGGTGGATTAGGATTTATTGGAAGTCATACGGTTGTTGAATTATTAAATGGAAATTATGAAGTAGTTGTAATTGATAATTTATATAATTCCAGTATTGATGTTTGTAATCGAGTTAAAGAAATAACAGGAAAAGATTTTAAGTTTTATCAAGGAGATGTTTGTGATAAAGATTTATTAAGAAAGATATTTAGAGAAGAAGAAATTGATGCTGTTATCCATTTTGCAGGATATAAAGCAGTAGGAGAAAGTGTACAAAAACCAATTCTTTATTATGAAAATAATTTATTATCGACACTACATCTATGTGAAGTAATGCAAGAGAATAACTGTAATACCATTATCTTTTCATCTTCTGCAACCGTATATGGAACTCCTCATGAATTACCAATTACGGAAGAATCTGAGGTTGGTAATACTACGAATCCTTATGGAACGAGTAAATATATGAATGAAAGAATATTAAAAGACATTTGTATTTCTAATAAAGATTTTAAAGCAATTGTATTACGTTACTTTAATCCAATAGGAGCTCATAAATCTGGATTATTAGGAGAGATACCAAATGGAATTCCTAATAATTTAATGCCTTATATTGTTAGAGTCGCAACAGGTGAATTAGAAATGTTAAGCGTATTTGGAAATGATTATGATACTCATGATGGTACAGGAGTAAGAGATTATATTCATGTAGTAGATTTAGCTAAAGGGCATATTAAGGCACTTGAAAAGTCTAATGAATTAACAGGAATATCTTATTATAATTTAGGTACTGGAATTGGATATAGTGTATTAGATATTATTCATGCATTTGAAAAAGAAAATAATGTTACAATTCCTTATAAAATTGTTGAAAGAAGAAGTGGAGATATTGCCTGCTGTTATGCAGATAGTACAAAAGCTTATCAAGAACTTGGTTGGAAAGCAGAACTAGGGATAGAAGATATGGTAAAAGATAGTTATCAGTTTATTTTACATCAAAAACAATAGTTTACATTTTTTAAAACAGGTATTTTACATTTTTTGTCGATTATTTGTTATAATTGGATTATGGAGGATATGCTATGGGACAAGAAAAAAAAGGGGAAGAGAAAATTGAATCACTAGATGTTGATATTTCTGATATCAAAGATATGCAACAGACTCAAATTATGAAAAAAATAGAAGAAGAAAAAATGAAAGTTGAGTTGCAAGAAGCAAAAGAATTAAAAAAAGAACAAAAGACTCATCCAATCTATGTAAGTATTTTAATTATTATTTTAATGGCAGATTTTTTTGGAATGGGATTTTTTGTAGGATTATATTATTATAAAAATGCAATTAATAATTGTGATAAAATTGAAAAGACCGAAACATCTGTTTCTACTATTGTTGAGATAAGTGAGCAAGAGGTTATGAATCAATTAGATTATTATGACTATGTAGTTTCTTATTTTAATCGGTTTTATTCTGATGATTATCCATTAAAGGTTACAGGTCTTACTAATCAAGATGTTTTACAAAGTGGATTATACTTTTTAGAGGAAAAGGATTCTAATGGTTATCCACAATATCCAAAAAGTTTTAGTAGAGAAGAATTAAGAGAAGCAATTCAAAAAATATATGGAGCTGATTTTACCTATAAGAATGAAAATATTATGTGCTTTAACGGAGATGGAGTATTCTATACTTTGAATGGATCTAAATATGAGTATTCTGATACTCATGGTCATGATGGAAGAAGTTATGCAAGATTTCATACGTATTTTATAAAAGCTATTAAGAATGAAAAATTAGGAACCATTCAAGTTCAGACAAAAGTTTTATATGGTAATCCATGTGGAGGTACTTGTGGACCAGTAACTGATTATTATAAAGAAGGAAAAGGAGAAACTACACCAATTTATAGTGTTGTTTCTTCAAATAATTCATCCGTTGAGTTTGATGTTATTTATGAACAACATAAAGATGAATTACCAATTACTACTTTTATATTTAAAAAAGATAGCAATGGTAAATATGGACTAAAATCCATTGCGATTAATTAGAATAAGGAGGAAAAGAAAATGGAAGAAGAAAGAAAAGGGGAAAATCCAGTTGAATCA
>CADBSF010000022.1 GCA_902797265.1 uncultured Erysipelotrichaceae bacterium | reverse complement strand
TAAAGATATGGCATATGTTGTTGCATGTTATCATGATTCTGGATTAGGTATAGATAGAGATAATCACGAAAAAGAATCAGGTAAGATTTTATATAATGATATGGAATTAAAAAAGTATTTTACTAACGAAGAAATAAAGATTATGAAAGAGGCAATAGAAGATCATAGAGGTTCTAGAAAAATAAGGCCAAGAAATTTTTATGGAGAATGCATCTCAGACTCAGATAGAGATTTTGATATTTCCATTTTAGCAAGAAGGCAAATAAATACAACATTGAAATGTTATCCAAATATTAAAACTTTTGATGCGCATTTTGAAAGATGTTATGAGTATATATGTGGGAGAATAAATGCATCTGGCGTTTTTAATCTTTGGACAAATAATTCAACTTTAATCAAAAGAAGAGATGAATTTCAAAAAAAATACTTAGATAAAGATTATGCAAGAAAAATATATAAAGAAGAATGGGATAAAGCAAAAAAAGATGGAACAATGGAAAAAATACTGAATTACTATAAAGATTATTAGTATATAGCACTTGTTCCTAATACGAAAACAACCATGGTAGTTTCATAACTAGGAAATAGTCCTAATATTGAAACAAGGTTAGAGTACTTAGCACTAACACTGATACAACCCATTGCGAGGGCATCGCAGTTTTAGAAAGGAAAGCAGAATGTGAGTTAATATGTTAGAGTAATGAACGGTTTGAAATCAAATGCTAGTGGGGAAGAATTTAATCTAGATGAAGTAATTACAGCTAATGTGTGGAATCTAACAGAAACTGATCCTGAAAAAATGGGAGGATTTAATTTTTCTACAAACCTTTAAAATAATAATTTTTATCAAAATAACCTATCTATATAACTTTAATTAAGTATAAGATATCTATAAAATAGATTTGTCAATAATATTTTTTTATGATATTATAGACCCTATAAAAAACATGAAATTTATAATATTTTAAAAATTTATAAATGATGTGTTATTTTGTAATATAATATTAGTGTAATCGAATTGAGATATCTAATTATTTATTTACTATAATTAAAGTGATGGTGGTTTTTATGGATAAAATCTTATACAATTTTATAAATAGTGCTTTAACAGAATCTGATTATTTTGGTTTTTCAGGTGAAGAATTAATAACATTAAAAGAATATTTTCTTAAAACGAGAGCTAAAGATAAGATATTTAAAGACTTAATAAAAGAGCCTCTTGATTCTATGAAAGATAAATGTGGATGGATAAATACAGTAGGATATAATCATTTACAAAATGAATCTACTGGTGCGATTATTATGTCTACCATCTATATATTCCCAGTTGATGGTAAACCTCAAATTGTACGGAAAGAAAACGATTGCGGGAAATATGTAGACTTAGTAGATAAAGTTCCAAAGCTTTACCTAATTAATAAGAACATAAGAAGAGAATACACTAGAGGTAAAGAAATGAAATTTATTCAGGATGAGTTAAGAGAAATAGATAGAATCGGACATACATATTATGATGGAAAGCTTAATGATATAGAATCCATAAGCGATAGTTTTCGAGTTTCTTATATACCAAATATTGGAATGCATGTATATATTCCAGCTACTTATGAAACACTCGCAAATTATTATATAAGAAATTTTAAAACAGCAGATAATCCACTTTTAGACGATGAACAAGCAGAAAAAGTATTAACTAAAATTCAAGTAAGAAAATAAGAATGGATTATCTAATCTTTTAAAATATCTAAATTGACTTTTGAGATTTTGCACAGTTAAATCTTGAAATGGTTTGAGAACTTAGGATGATTATATAGATTAGTTGATAGAGATAGAATATATAAGAAAGAACTTCTATATATAAAACAACTACGAAGTGGTTACTAAAAGAGGTTTCTTTATTTATTTTTTACAAATAAAAAAGCAGATAAAGAGTTTGGATATGGGAAAAGTGTTTATTAGAGAATGATAGAGATATCAACGCAAGTAAAAATATCCTATTCGAAGAATTAAAATATTGTTTTGATAATTAAGAGATAAGAGAGTAAAAAAATGAGTATGGTGGCAACCATCGGAGTTGAAGCTTCTGGAGATAAAGGGTTACCTTTACTAAGAAGCAGGAATTTTGGGAGGCACCATCAAAGTAATTTAAGTTTACTTAAATCTTTTGTTCTAATATAATAGATATAATAATTAAAAAAATTATCTATTTCTGAAATGGAACGAACTCTGATAGTGGTATGTATAGGAAACAGTTTTTAAATATGAAATATGGCTAGATAATTTATTCCCAAATGGGTGTCCACCTATTGTGAGAGTATCTGTATATTGGAGATGAGATCATTTATGAAATATTTAAAGTGGGTTTTTAACGATAATATTGGGCATCGAGATAATCAAAAATTTGAAATTGGAAAAGCTATCACTTGCGATACATGGGATCCTAATAATAATGATTGGGATAAACGTGGAGGATTTCATTTTACTAATGAAGAATGTGCATTAAGATGGATGTCTAGAGGTGATACTTTGTATGAAGTAGAAATTCCTCAAGATGGAGAAGTATTAGAAGTAAAAAATGATAAAACTCCAGGTGGAATTATTGTTGCTAATAAGATTATTCTTAAAAATCCTATACCGATTTCAGAAGAATTATTAATGAATTTTTATAAAAAATCAAAACTTCCTTTAACTACCTATTTTGAATGCATTGGATTACTGTCTTCAAGAGGTTATTATGATATTGCTTTAACATTAATCAAAGATAAAGTTAACATTGATAATATTGATTTGGCTTTGAAAGAATTTAATCATTCTATAAAACCATGGCACGAAGTTGATTATACTTGCTATAAAAGAGTAAAAGAAGTGCTAGAAGAAATTAAAAGTCCAATATATATTAACTTGTTTATTGATAAAGATCCATATATAAAAAAAATTACGGAAGACAAAATAATAAATTTATCAGGACAGAGTGGCTCTGGGAAATCTACATATGCTAGTCAGAATTTTAATAATGATAAATATTTGATTATTGATACCGATGATATTTTTTCAGATGAAAGATATGTTAAAAGTAATGGAATTAATAAAGAGTTAGGTGAATATTTTAGAAATAAATATGATATTTTACCTAACTGCAGTGATCATTTTGATTTAATTTATACTGAAATATTAGATTATTGTAAGAATCTTGATAAAACAATTATTATTGATTGTGCTCAATTTCATTGCATAAAAGATATAAATTTATTAAAGGGAATATTAATAGTTATTAGAACATCTATAGATACATGCTATGAAAGAACTATTGAAAGATTTAAACTAAATAATAAAAATTATACTGAAGAAGAATTAAACAAATATAAAGAAAGAAAAAAATCAATTTATAAATGGTATAAATATTCTAATGATTTTTTAGAAATAATTGATAAAACGAATTAGCACTAATACGCAAACAACCTTGATAGTTTCATATCTAGGAAATATTCCTGATACTGAAGCAAGGTTAGAGCACTTAGCACTGATACTGATACAACCCATTGTGAGAGCATCTGTATATTAAAAAGAAAGAATTCTTAATTTAAAATAATTAAAAAGATATGATATAATATAGATACGTTTCAGGAGGGCTTTTATGGAAAAAATAAATACAGAGAGTTTAATTAGTTCATTGTTTATTTTAGGATTTGATCAAGTGGATTCAGT
>CADBSF010000021.1 GCA_902797265.1 uncultured Erysipelotrichaceae bacterium | reverse complement strand
TTGAATGATTGCGCTCGTAGCTCAGTTGGATAGAGTGTTTGGCTACGAACCAAAAGGTCAGGGGTTCGAATCCCTTCGAGCGCGCCAGTTCGGGAAGTGGCTCAACTTGGTAGAGCATTTGGTTTGGGACCAAAGGGTTGCAGGTTCAAATCCTGTCTTCCCGACCATTTTACTAATATACCGTTTTAACGGTTTTTTTTTACACTTTTTTACCTTTTTGTAACTATTCTTTTTATAACTATCCTCTTTTTGTAATATAATAATAATATAGGATTAAAGGAGATGGTATGATGATACTTTATTTTTATTTAACAATCTTCATTCTATTTTGTGTCATAACAGGTATTATTACTACCATTTTTGAAAAGAAAACTTTGAGTAAAAATATGATAGTTAAGGTAGATGATGATAGTTTATGTAGAAAGGATAAGAATCAAGTAGATAATAGATTATATTATGATTCTTCTAAGTTAACTATTATTGATCAAGATCTAATTTAATATGAAAAAGATAAAATATTTTATATTTTTTCCCTATTATATGTGGAAATTTTTTCAAAAGGGATTTCATCAATTATCATTATTTTTATCTCGTGGATTTTATTTTTATTTAGAAAAATTATTTGTATTATTAAAAAAAATTTTACCTATATTATTTCTTGATAATATTATTCATTATTTTCAAAGAAGAAAGGAAGACCCTTCACATTTATTATTTTTAATAACTTGTTTTTTAATTGGTCTATTCTTATATGATAATTTATATGTAGAAGAAAACTCTTTTGCTCATGAATTGATTCAAAGCCATTTTACGGTTGATGATATAAAAGAGGCTGAGATTGTTCAAGAAAACAGTAATATTCTATTTCAAAAAGAATTAAATTACTATCGTATTTATGGGAAATATTCGTATCAAGATATTTCTTTTAGAACATTGAGGGAGACTAATTCTGATGTTGTTGCTTGGATAAGTGTTGATTATACGAATATTAATTATCCTGTAGTACAGGCTCTTAATAATGAGTATTATTTAAATCATTCTATAGATAAATCTTTTACAACTAGTGGATGGATTTTTATGGATTATAGAAATTCTTTATTAGAAGATAATAATACTATTTTTTATGGACATAATTTACTTAATAAAACAGCTTTTGGTAGTTTAGAAAATATATTTCAACTAAATAATAAAAATATTACTGTTAAAATTATTACAGAAGATCATATTTATACGTATCAAGTTTTTTCTGGATATTTAATAGATGATGAGGTTTACTATTTACAAAATACATTTGATAATGATTTAGATTATTCTTCCTTTTTAGATGTTATTTCTAAAAGGAATATTCTAGCTGTTGATAATACGGTATCCATTAGTGATAAAATTATTACTTTATCAACTTGTACTAACGATAATAAAGGAAGAAGAGTAGTACACGCTAAGTTAATGTCTAAATCATAAAGAGAGAAATCTCTTTTTTTATTTATAAGGAAAGTGCGTTTGCTTTAATCTGTATAGTTTGTTATAATATTCAAATAAGTGGGGAATTTGTATGGTAATAGAGAAAATACAAAAGACAAATGATATACATAAACTCTCTTTAGAAGAAAAAAAAGAATTAGCCTTAGAAATTCGACAATATATTATTGATGTTGTTTCTAAAAATGGTGGACATCTTGCTTCTAATTTGGGAGTCGTTGAACTTACCATTGCTTTAGAGAGTGTTTTTGATTTGAAAAAAGATAAGATTGTATGGGATGTAGGTCATCAGTGTTATGTTCATAAAATTTTAAATGGACGTTATGAAGAATTAAAAACAATTCGTAAATTAAATGGTATTAGTGGATTTCCAAAGACAATGGAATCTTCTACTGATGTCTTTAATACAGGACATAGCTCTACATCCATTTCTGCTTGTTTAGGACTTGCTTGTTCCAGAGATATTCAAAGAGATGATTACCAAGTAATCGCAGTCATTGGGGATGGAGCTTTAACAGGTGGAATGGCTTTGGAAGCTTTAAATCATGTTGGATGTTTACAAAAAAAGATGATGATTATTTTAAATGATAACGAAATGAGTATTTCTAAAAATATTAGTGGAATGAATAAACTATTAACAAGACTTCGTACAAAAAAGAATTATCGTCGTACTAATCATCGAGGAAAAGAAATCATATCTAGTATTCCTGCTGTTGGAAAAGTAATTACAGAAGTTGTTAGTCGTGGAAAAGCAGCAGTGAAACAAGTATTTGTTCCAGGAATGTATTTTGAAGAAATTGGTATTAAATATCTAGGACCTGTTGATGGACATAATATTGAAGATATGGAACACTTATTTCGGCAAGCAAAGGATTTTGATGAACCTGTATTAATTCATGTTCTTAGCAAAAAAGGAATGGGATATCTTCCAGCATTAGAAAATCCTTCTAAATTTCATGGTGTAGGTCCTTTTGAAAAAGAAACAGGAGAAATAAAAAAAAGTGGAAATAGTTATTCCAAAGTATTTGGGAAAAAGCTAGTATCTCTTGCGAAAACAAATAAAAATATTGTAGCCATTACAGCAGCCATGCGTGATGGGGTAGGTATGGGAGAATTCTCTTTAAAATTTCCTGAAAAGTTTTTTGATGTAGGAATTGCTGAAGAGCATGCTTTGACCTTTGCAGCGGGTCTTGCAAAGAATGGAATGATTCCATTTGTATCCATTTACTCTTCCTTTTATCAAAGAGGATACGATCAAATTATTCATGATATTTGTATGCAAGAACTACCTGTCATTTTATGCATAGACCGAGCTGGTATCGTTGGAAATGATGGAGAAACTCATCAAGGGCTCTATGATATGTCTTTTATGAAATGTATCCCTAATATGACAATTGCTGCTCCTAAAAATTATAAAGAATTAGAGATGTTAATGGAAGAAGCAATTACTTATAAAAAACCAATTGCGATACGTTATCCAAGAGGCGGAGAAAGTTCTCTTCCTATGAAAACTTCTCCTATGAAGTATGGAAAGTGCGAAATTTTAAAAGAAGGAGAAGATATTCTATTTATCAGTATTGGAAATATGGTTTCTAGAAGTATGGAAATATCTAATGAATTAGAACAAATGGGATATTCTTGTGGAGTTATTAATACTCGTTTTTTAAAACCATTGGATTCTAAAGCAATTATGAAAGAAATTCTTAATAAAAAGATGGTTGTAGTAATAGAAGATGGAACGATGATAGGTGGACTTTCTTCTTCTATAAAAGAACTATTATTTGAAAATCAATATCAAGGAAAAAGTTTATTCTTTGCTTATCCTGATCAATTCATTAAGCATGGAGATGTTTCCTTAATTGAAAAGAAATATAAGATGGATTCTTCTTCTATTAAAAATAGAATTATAAAAGAAATGAAATAAAAACAAAGCTTATTTTGCTTTGTTTTTTCTTCTTAATATTAGTTGTAGCCAAGAAGTAGGTTTCTTCTCTTCTTCTTGATTCTTCTCTTTATAAGGTTTTTGATGATATTCTATTGTGTAATATTGATTATCTTTACTAAATTTTCTTTCTACAATGAAATCTGTAAAATAAGGATTATTATCTCGAATAGCATTTAAAGAAATAGAAATTCCATTAGTAACAATATTTGGCGTTAAAAAATCATTTTCTTCGATGATAGAACCATCATTTTTACCAATAATTAATATATTTGGATTTACTCCTTGAATAGCAAAATACTTATCTGTTTGAATCAATGGAGTTTTATCCGTATCTGGTTCTAATGGAAAAGGAATATTTACTTTTCCTTTTTTCCAATTTACTAATTCATATAATGATGATAGATAATGATCTAGTAATTTTTGATTCTCAATTTTACTGTGTAGAATATTCGAATTAATTAAATAAGTTAATTCATTACTATTTAGATTATTACATTTCTTAAAGTCCACAATCCATTCTTGATTTTTAAAGAATTCAATTTCTTCTTGAGTTTCAAATTCTAAGAAAGAATCTCTATTCTTTTCAGATATCACGAAGATTCGATAGCCATTTATTAATTTACTTAAAACAGATTTAGGTACATTTTCTATTTCTATAATATCTGTAAAATCTTTAATTTGAACATAAACTTTATCATTATTAAATATTTTCATATTCTTCTCTCCCTCGCGATTTCCTATTATAACACATTTTTCAATTTACAGCAAAAAAAAGTAATGATATACTATTAAATTGAGTTGACTATTCATATTAAGGAGGTTTTATTATGGGAAGAGATAATTTTTATATGGAAGGATTTCGTTTTTTTGAAAAAGAAATAAGAGAGTCAAGTGAATATATGGATTGGTTAGAGGAATATCAATCTGATCATGATGTGATTTCTTCTAGTTATTATGGATTAGAAGAGAATAAAGAAGATCGAATGAATCTTTCTAAAATACCATTTTTATATGATTTTGTAGATAATTATGCAAAAAGAAACTATCTACATCCAGTAGAAGTAGAAGATGGAAATTATTACGCAATTAATGATAGAAATCATCGTTATTGTATTGGAGTTCGTTACGAAGATGGAGTAGATTACTATTGTGTTTCTAATTGTAAGGAAGAAGAAGAAATAAATTTTCAAGATATCCTTCAAAATAAGAAATTACCAAATGCTATATGGATTGATTTTTATTTAGAGGAATTAGAAGCTTATGTTGAAAGATTATTAGATAGAGAAGTACCAGATTCTGCTATTCAAAGTAGAACAGAAGAAACAATTCGAAAAATAAAAGTAAAACGATTAGAAGAGAATAAAAAATCTATCTAGTAGAAAATAATCGTAAAAGAATTCTTTGATTCATATAATTTAGAGAGGTGTTTTCTATGAAAAAAAGAATTCTTTTTTTTGTTCTCTTTCTTTTATTATTTCCTATTTCTTGTTTGGCATCTAGTAGTGTAGTAATGGATATTGATAGTGGAAGAATTCTATATGAAAAGAATAAAGATAAAGAACAATTAATTGCTTCTATTACTAAAATAATGACTTGTATTCTTGTATTAGAGAATAGTTCTTTAGAAGAAGAAGTTACAGTAGGAGAAGAAATATTAAAAATGGTAGGAACGAATATTTATCTAAAAGTAGGAGAAAAGATGAGTGTAAAAGATTTATTATATGGAATGATGTTAAGAAGTGGAAATGATGCTGCCATTACTTTAGCGGTACATGTTTCTCAAACAGAAGAGGAATTTGTAAAACGAATGAATGAAAAAGCAAAAGAGATTGGAATGAATCATACTACTTTTTCTAATTCCCATGGTTTAGATGATGTTAATTATAATTATTCGACTGCTTATGATATGGCTTTATTATCACAATATGCTTATCAAAATGAAATCTATCGAGAAATAATAAAGACAAAAAAATATCAAGCAAAATCTTCTTTAAAAAGTTATTCTTGGTATAATCGAATGAGTTTACTAAATCAATATTCAAAGTGTATTGGTGGAAAGAATGGGTATACTCCAAAAGCAGGTAAGACTTTAGTATCTCTAGCAAAAGAAGATAATCTTACTCTTACTATGGTTTCTTTAGATGATAGTGATAGTTATCAGCATCATAAAAATTTATACGAATCTTTATTTCAAACTTATCATAATTATCTAATTATTGATAAAGATTCCTTTTCCATGCAATCTTTCTTTTTATCAAATCCTATTATGATAAAACAATCATTTTCTTATCCTTTGACAGAAAAAGAAGTAGATGATATTTATACAAGAATAGAGATGTTTTCTAATAAAAAGAAAAATCAAGTAGGAGAGATTGTTGTTGAATTAAAAAATCAACAAATAGGAAGAATTCCTATTATAGAGAAAAAAATAAAGAAAAAAAAAGAAACTATTTTTGATAAAATACTTTCTTTTGGATTATGAATTAGAGATTCGATAAAAATTAATAGAAGGTCTACAGAATAGACGAAATCCATTTTTTGTACCAAGACCACTAGAAATATATATCTTAGAATCTTTTTCTTGATAAAAAGGTTGATTATACGTTTTGGCGCCATTTTGACTAATTAGACCAATATTAAGAAAAGGAATTCGTATTTGTCCATTATGAGAATGTCCTGCTAGATAAAGATCAGAATGATAAGAACTTTGAACATTCTTAATCAAATCTGGTTCATGAAGAATAGAAATTGTATAAATATTAGAGTTATGAGTAGGATCTTCAAAATACTGATAAGCGCTAGTGATATCTTGTTTATTTTTTAATAGTGATGATAATCCAATTAATAAAATAGGATTATCTTTTTCTTTGTATAGAAAATCATATTCATTTCTTAAAATAGTAAAATCACTTTGATTAAATATAGTAGATACTTTTTCAGTATCTTCATCTCCTAGTATGGCATATTTTCCTATACTAGCTTTCATTTTTTTTAATTCTTTTGTAATCTTTTCAATTTCTTTTTGTGTTAAATTTTTTTTATAAATGAAATCTCCTGTAAAGACGATAATATCTGGTTTTCTTTCATTTGATAATTTTCTTACTTTTTTTAAATCTTCTAATTGAAAAGAACTACCTAAATGAGTATCGGAAAAGTGAATAATTTTTAATCCATTAAAACTTTTTGGTAGTTTTTCTGATTGGATTCGATACTCATTTACTCTAATTAAAGAGGTAGAAACATAAGTAGTATAAGCAAAGAATAAGAAAGAAAAGATTGTGAATAAAAAGATTCCTTTTATGATTTTTTTTATGATTTTACCTCGTACTTCTTTTTTTTGTTCTTTCATTAATTCTTTACTGATTTCATCATTTAATTCTTCTCGTGTCATAGTATCACCTTGTCTTTATTTTATCATATCTTTTCTTCTAATATGAAAATTTTCTAAAAATAGGCGTAAAGTACTTTCTTCTTATTTATCATTTATGATATCATGATATTGGTGATAAAAATGAAATATGATGTTATTATTATAGGAGCTGGACCAGCTGGATTATTTAGTGCTTATGAATTAATTACAAAAAATAAGAATTTAAAGGTTGCTTTACTAGATAAAGGATTTAGAGTATCTAAGAGAGTTTGTCCTATGAATAAATATAAAACGTCTTGTAAGAATTGTAATCCCTGTGCCATTTTATCAGGATATGGGGGAGCAGGTACGTTTAGTGATGGCAAATTGAATTTTATTCCTAGATTAGGAAAAAGTGATTTAACAAAATATATGTTAGAAGAAGAAGCAAATCATTTGATTGATGAAACAGAAGTTATCTTTAATCAATTTGGAATGGATGCAGAAGTATATCCTTCTAATATGGAAGAAGCAATTGGAATTCGAAAGAAGGTTGCGATTGCTGGAGCAAAATTATTAATCATAAAACAAAAACATCTAGGAAGTGATCATTTACCAGAATATATTCAAAATATATGTGATTTTTTAAAGAAAAATGGAGTAGACTTAATTGATCAAGCAGATGTTATAGATATAAGAACAGAGGAAGAAGATAAACATAAAGTAGTTTATCAAACAGGTAGTAAAAAAATCACTTTAGAAGGAAAAAATATTATTGTTGCGCCTGGTAGAACAGGAGCAAAATGGGTTCAAGAATTAGCTGATAAGTATCAGATTCCATATCTTTCTCAAAGTATTGAAATTGGAGTTCGAGTAGAAGTTAGAAAAGATATTATGGAAGAGATTACGAATGTTATTTATGACCCGACAATCTTTATTAAAACAAGTACTTATGGGGATGAGATTCGTACTTTTTGTACCAATCCAGGAGGATTTGTTGCGAAAGAAAATTACTATGGATATATTTGTGTAAATGGACATGCTTTAAAAGATATCAAAAGTGAAAATACCAATTTTGCCTTTATTTCAAAGGTTAGTTTAACACAACCAGTTACCAATACGAGATTGTATGGAGAAAGTATTGCGAGAATTGCGAATGTTTTAGGAGATGGAAAACCTATTATTCAATCACTAAAAGATTTAAGAAGTCATAGAAGAAGTGAGTGGCATCGAATTGATAAGGGATTTGTTAATCCTACTTTAAGAGATTGTGTTGCAGGAGACTTGGCTCTTGTTATGCCTCACAGAATCATTACGAATATATTAGAAGGATTAGAAACACTAGATAAGATTATTCCAGGAGTCAATAATGATGATACGTTATTATATGGACCAGAAATAAAATTCTTCAGTAATGAAATTGAAACCAACAATCATTTTAAATTAAAAAAGAATAATATCTATTTTGTTGGTGATGGTGCTGGAAAAGCAGGAAACATTGTTACCGCAGCAGCAACAGGATTAGTTGCGGCTAGAGATATTTTAGAAAGGATGTAAAACATGAAAGGAAAGATGATTTGGATACTAGGAGGAATTGTTCTTATTGTTTTATTAATTGTCTGTTTAGTTCTTCCTGAAAAAGAAAATAAAGATGAAAATTTATTAGGAATAAAGTATCCTGAAAAAGGAAAAACCATGTCATTATCTTATGATAGTGATAATCCAATTGTTGCGATGTATGTTGCGAATTATGGAAGTATTGTAATGGAATTATATCCGTCTGTTGCCCCTAATACAGTAAATAGTTTTATCTCATTAGTAAAAAGTGGTTATTATGATAATAATACCATTCACAGAATTGATCCTGATTTTGTATTACAAGGAGGAGATCCTACTGGTACGGGAAGTGGAGGACCAGGATATACTATTAAAGGAGAATTTAGTGCGAATGGCTTTACCAATGATTTAAAACATGATAAATGGGTTGTTTCTATGGGAAGACAAGGAAATAAATATGATTCCGCAGGAGGGCAATTCTTTATCTGTTTAAAAGATAGTCCTATCTTAGATGGACAATATGCAGCTTTTGGAAGAGTCATCGATGGTTTTGAAAATATTGAAAAAATGGTAGAAGAAGCCGATATTCAAAATGAAGTAACAGGAAAATTAGCTTTAAACTTAACGATTAAAAAAACAGTAATTGATTTAAAAGGAAAAAAATATCCAGAACCAGAAGTTATCAAAAAATAAAATCACCAATTAAAATTTGGTGATTTCTTTTTGATATAATTTTGTTGCGATTAAATCTGGATAATCTGTAATATAAATAATATCTTTATAATAATCTTTTGTTTTAGAAAAAGAATTATTTAAATCTTTACTATCATTAATGGTCCAAATTGCAAGTGTTTTTCCATTGTTTAAAAAATACTCTATTAATGGATAAGTGATTAAAGATTTTCTAATACAGAGATAATCAAAATCATTTTCGTATTTTAAATCACTTTTTGAATCGATTATTAAACAAGTATTGATATTTAAATCTTGTCTAATTTGAATCAAACCATTTCTATTATTACTTTGTAAAATAATATTAGAAAGATCCATTCCACGTAAAGTATTTACTAATGCTTCATTGAATTCTTTTTCATTATTTTGATATTTTAAATCAAGAAATACTTTCTTTTTATTATTCTTTAATCCTTCTAATAAAGAAGTTAATTGATAGGTTTTATTTATTAACTTTCTTCTTTTTTCTCTTAGATAGGTTTTTTCTTCATCAGAAAGAGATTTTTTCATCATAGAAAAAGATTGATAAGAATACTCTTCTTCTAATAAGAATTTTAAAATAGAAGAAGAAATATTGATACTATCTTGATTTTTATTTAATAAGATATCATCATGGGATAATACTAGCTGATTGTCTTTTGTTAGTCTTACGTCTATTTCTATGTAGTCAATAAAAGCATTTTCATTGGCACAAATAATTGCCTCTTTGGTATTTTCTATAGCTCCATCTTGATATGCTCTATGGGCACAGATTAGAAAATCATCATCTTGGAAAGAATCTAAGTATTCATCTATTTCCTGAATTAAGCCATCTTTTTTTTCTTTAGATAATTTGTAAGTGATAGAAGATGCTAATATAGTAAAAGCGGTTAAATAGATAAGAATTTTTCTTTTTTTCTTTTCCATATGACCCCTTCCTTTATTTTTTGATATATTCTACAGGTTTATCTGGTTCTAAAGATATCTTTAATGTCTTTTGATGTTCTTTTTCCATTTGATGATAGCTAACTCCACAAGTATCAAACATTAATTTTGATGCCTTTGTAGAATCAGAATCTTTATATTTATCAGATAAGTAAATTACTTCTTTTATTCCACTTTGAATAATCTTTTTTGCACATTCATTACATGGAAATAAATCTACATAAATTCTTGCTCCTTCAAATTCTTTTTTATAGCCTCGATAATTATCAATCGCATTTGCTTCGGCATGGCACACAAACATGTATTTTGTTTCTAGAGGAGCTCCTTCTCGATTCCATGGGAATTTATCATCATGGAAATTATTGGGTGCACCATTATAACCAGTTGATAATAAACGATTATCTTTACTAACAATACAAGCTCCTACTTGTGTATTGGGATCTTTACTTCTAGCAGCTGATAATTTCGCAATTGCCATAAAATATTCATCCCAATTTAAATATTCTTTTCTTTTTTCACCTAACTTGTTACTCATAAGTATTCCTCCTTAAAAATATCATATCACAATTCAATGAAAAATCTAGTAAAATATGATATGATAAGATAGAAAAGAGATGGGTGAAATAGGATGATTTTATTTCATAAAAAAAGTAAATTAGAAAAAAATGCAAAAGAAATAGAAAAAATTAGAAAGAAAAAAGAAAAAACAGTTTCCTCTTTAGAAGATTATTCTATAGAGGAAAAGATGTTAGAATTAAAAAGAATGCAAGATGAGTATGATCAAAATAGAAAAAAAGAGAAAGAAGAAAATCTTGAAAAAATGATGGAAGCTACTTTAAAAGCAGAAGAATTATTAAAAGATAATCATTCTTCTCGTCATCGATAATTACCAACGATTGTTGTTTTAAATTGACATTTTCCTTATAATATGGTATAATATATGCACATTTGGAGATACTATCAATAGGATCTTCTATGTTGGGGGTTATTATGGGAAAATATTTAGATTTAGTGATTGTTGGGGTACTAGTTGTTGTAGGTGTATTCTTTCAAACGTTTAGAACAGATGCTAAGACTACGAATCAAGGAATGTATTATGAAAACGTCAGATGTAGTGATAACGTTGAATTAAAAAGTGTATCAGGAATGAACTTAGACTATTCTGCTTCTTTAGAAGGAGTTGGAGATTCTTTTGATTTATACTTTGATGTTGTCAATTCAAATGATGTAGATATGATGCTTGATAATTATGTATTACAAGATAGTGATGCTTATATAACATATGAATTATACTATCAAGATGGTTCTAAGATTAGACCTGGAGATATCATTAAGAGTGGAGAAAGTAAAAAGATTCATTATATCGTTAGTTATGTAAATTTAATTGAAGAAGATGATTATACTTTCGATACTAGTTTTACAATTAATTATGAACAAGCTATTTAAAAAACAAAAAAACATTTGACAAGTCACGTAATTTGGAATATAGTTGTTATATAAGTTGCGATGACGAGTGTGGAAAGCTTATCAGCAGTATATGAGTTAAGTGGATTCTTCTAGAATAAGTAAGGTGGAACCGCGGAGATAATCTTCGTCCTTACGTATTCTAGAAGTTTTTTTGTTTTAGGAGGGATATTATGAGTAAATTAACAATGGAAAAACTAGTAAATTATTGTAAGCAATATGGATTTATTTTTCAAGGAAGTGAAATCTATGGAGGACTTGCTAATACATGGGATTATGGTCCTTTAGGTAGTAGACTTAAAAATAGTATAAAAGATACTTGGAGAAAAAGATTTATTCAAGAAAGAGATCATGCTTATGAAGTAGATGCCGCTATTTTAATGCATCCTAGAGTATGGGAAGCAAGTGGACATGTAGGATCTTTTTCCGATCCTTTAGTCGATTGTAAGAATTGTAAAATGAGACATCGTGCTGATAACTTAATCGATGATTATAACCCAGAAGCTCATGCAGATGGTATGACTAGAGAAGAAATGATGACTTATATTAGAGAGAATCATGTACCATGTCCAAAATGTGGAAAAAGTGATTTTACGGATATTAGAGAATTTAATTTAATGTTTGAAACGTATCGAGGAGTTGTACAAGATGGAAAGAATAAGATATATTTAAGACCTGAAAATGCGCAAGGAGAATATGTTAATTTTTTAAATGTACAAAGAACTACTCGTTCTAAACTACCATTTAGTATTGGACAAATTGGAAAAGCATTCCGTAATGAGATTACTCCAGGTAACTTTACATTCCGTACAATTGAATTTGAACAAATGGAATATCAAACATTTTGTAAAGAAGGAACAGATTCTGAATTCTATCAATATTTTAAAGAATATGCAAAACAATATTTTATGGATTTAGGAATTTCTGAAGAAAAATTAAGATATCATGATCATGAAAAATTAGCTCATTATGCTAAAGAAGCTTGTGATATTGAATATCAATTTAATTTTGGTTGGGGAGAAATTAATGGTACTCATAATCGTACAGATTTTGATTTAAAGCGTCATCAAGAATATTCTTCTGTCAGTCAAGAATATTTAGATCCAGATACCAATCAAAAAATAATTCCTTATATTATCGAATCTACTGTAGGATGTGATCGTCTAGTACTAGCAATTCTTGATAATGCTTACTGTGAAGAAGAATTAGAAAATCATGAAACAAGAGAAGTTATGAAATTTATTCCTTATCTTGCACCTTATAAAGTAAGTGTATTTCCATTAGTAAAAAAATATCATAGTGAGAAAGCATTAGAAGTTTATCATAGTCTTGTAAAGCATTTTATGTGTTATTATGATGATACAGGAAGTATAGGAAAAAGATATCGTAGAAGTGACGCTATTGGTACTCCATGGGCTATTACTATTGATGATGAGACAATTCAAAATGGAACGGTTACTTTAAGAGATAGAGATAGTATGGAACAGATTACTTTAAAATTAGAAGAAGTAATTCCTTATGTAAAAGAAAGAATTCAATTTTAGAATTCTTTTTTTGTAAATAACTTTGTCAAATAATTGATTAATCCTGTTCAATTTATTGCTTAATTGTAAAAATAATGTATAATATTTTTAGATAGTACAGGGTTATTATACCTAAAAGGAGGATATTTATTATGGAAAAGAAAGGAAGAAAAAGTTTAATTGCTTTATTATTATTGCTTTTGTTATTGGGAGTTACTATTGGTTATTCTATTCTTAGTGATTCATTAAATATTAATGGTTCATCAAGAATTAGAAATGCAACTTGGAAAATTTTATTTACAGATGTAAGTTCAGCAACTACTGGAAGTGTTACACCAGTAAGTGCACCAGCTATTATTAATGATGGATTAGTTGTTACTTATGAAGTAAATCTTGATCAACCAGGAGATTTTTATGAATTTACCACTACAGTAAGTAATCAAGGAAGTGTGGATGCTAGACTTGCTAGTACACCATATTTAAGTGGAATTACTTCAGAACAAGATGTTTATGTAAATTATTCTTTCTTACATACAGATGGTACTGCTGTTTTAGCAGGAGAAACGATTAATGCTGGAGAAAGTACTGTTTATAAAGTAAAAGTAGAATATGATAGAAATATATCAAGTAGCGAATTACCTGTTTATGAACAAAATCTTGAACTAGGGGTAAGAATGGATTGGGAACAAGCGTAGTTTTCATTAAATAATAACTTGATGGAAGTAAAAATAATAGTAAAAGAAGAAGAAAAGGGAGATATCTATGAATAAAAGAACTGTAAAAAATGGACTATTGTTGTTTCTATTAATAGGTTATGTAGTATTATATAAGGCATATTTATTTGATCATTATATGAAATATTCTAGTATAATTACCGCAACTTTCATGGTAATACTAGTTACTTTATTTATTAAACTACTAGGTTTTCGTAAAGATAAAAATAGTTTTTTAAGTAAAAATGTCATGAATGTTATTATTATTCATGTACTGGTTACTTTTATAGGAATGTATTTATTAGGATTCTTTATTGGTTTCTTAAAAAATGCTTATTCTTTAAGTCCTTTAACGATAATTGATAATATCTTTGCACCAATACTAATTATTGTGTGTTGTGAATTATTAAGATATACAGTAATATGGGCTAATCGAGATAAAAAATTATATTTAAGAATATTTACTCTAGTACTTAGTATCTTTGAGATTGCTATTTCAGTAAGAACAATTCCAACTAATGATTTTATTGCTTTATTTAAAATGTGTACAACTACGGTATTACCTATCTTAATTAAGAATTATGTATTAAGTTTTATCTGTTATCATGCAGGATTCAAAGGACCATTATTCTATCGTCTAATCTTAGATGTTTATATCTTTGTAATTCCTGTATTACCAGATTTAGGAGATTATTTTACATCTATTATCTTCATTGCTTTACCAATTTTAATCTACATTAATGTATTTAATTTAGTAGATGAAAAAGAAGATAAGATTGTAAATGTTATTAAGAAGAACAGTTATAGTTGGATTGATATTCCAATAGGAATTATATTTGTTATCTTAGCTGCTTTAGTAAGTGGATTCTTCCCACATTACATGATTGGTATTGGATCTGATTCCATGAGTCCAACGATTAAAAAAGGAGACGCCGTTATCTTATTAAAAGTTAAAAAAGATAATGAATTAAAAGTAGGAGATGTTATCGCCTTTAAACGAGGAAGTAAAGTAATTGTTCATAGAATTGCTGAAGTTACAAAAACTGGAGGAGATAGAGTTTATGTAACAAAAGGAGATGCTAATAATGGAGTTGATTCCACTGTAGTGTATCCAAAACAAGTAAAAGGAGTTCTAAGAGCAAAAATACCAATTATTGCTTACCCAACTGTGTGGTTAAGTGAATGGATTAATAGTAGTAAGAAGAAAAAATAGGAGTGTAGGTCATGAAAAAGAAATATCAGGGTATAATATATTTAAGTGTATTTGTAGTTGCTTTATTATTAGGATTTATATTTGCTAACATTGATTCTAAAGGCTATCATTTATTGTTCTTTGCAATAAGTATATTAGCTTTTATAAAAGGAGCAAATTTTGCATGGCAAAATAGTAGTCCAGATAAAGCTTATGAATCTACAGTAAGAGGTTTATTAAATACTTATGATTCTATTTTAGTAAAAGTTAATTCTGTTCCTAAAATAGGAGATAGAAGCATTGTTGCCGTTCAAACAATGGATGATATGATAGATGCTCAATTAGAAGTAAGAAAACCTATCTGTTATATTAGACAATCTGAATCTTGTTCTTTTCTATTATTAGATAAGAATGTTGTCTATATTTATATTGAAAAATTAAATGATACTGTAAAAAGTCCAGTTGAAATAGAATTAGAACAATTAAAATATCAAAATAAATCTATGGATTTAGAAATCTTTAATGATATTGAGAAAACTACTATTGTGAAATTATCTAATTTAAAGAGTTATAAAGTTTCACCAGTAGTTGATGTTACTACCCAAATAGAAGTTTTAGATTTATAATAAATAATAAGAGGAGGAGTAGAGCCTTATGAGAATTAATAGGAGAAAAATAAAATTTTATAGAAGAAAGATTAATTATATTTTAAGTTTAAGTATCCTTTTTATGCTTTTTACTATTGGATATGCTTTTTTAACAACAAGTGTTAGTATTAATGGTACAGGATATATTAATAGAGCTGAATGGAATGTAAGATTTTCTAATATTCAAACAAAGGCAGGAAGTGTTACTCCTACTACGATTCCTACTATTAGTGATAATACCAGTGTTGCTTTTGCAGCAACCTTAGAAAATCCTGGAGATTTTTATGAATTTACAATTGATGTTGTGAATAGTGGAACTATTCCCGCTATGATTGATACCGTTAGTGTTTTACCAACATTAACGACGGAACAAGCTAATTATTTTAGTTATTCTGTAACTTATTCTGATGGAGCAGAAGTTATTAGTAAACAATTATTGGATGCTGGTGATACAGAAACATTAAAAGTATCTTTTCAATACCTAGAACTAGCAGATAATACTCTATATCCAATACAAGATCAAAATTTCCAATTCAATTTAAGTATTGATTATGTACAAGCAGATGATACTGCAATAGATGTACCACATCCATTACCAAAATGTATACGAGCAACCACCCTTCATACAGAGACTTGTACGAATAGTTATACATCTTACTATTGTCAAGGAGCAGGATATGCGTTAAATTCAACAATAACATATGGAAATCAAACAACAACAGAAGGAGTACTAACAACAGGAGATGCATTCGATTGTGATGTCAATGGAGATGGAACATATGATGCATCAACTGAGAGATTCTATTATGTAAGTGATTATTATGATACAAGTACTACAAGTTTTAATAATAATGTAGCTGTACTAATTTATTATTCAAATGTAAGAGGAGGAGTTGCGAATACTCTAGGTACGGCTTATGATTCTTCTGGTGAAAACTGGCATGGTCCAGTAACAGCAAGAAGTGAACTACCAACAAAAAGCCAGTGGAGTAATGTAAGTCTATATAAAGAGACAAGACCAATACTTGCCGAAAACAACGCAACAGCAACAAGTGGAGGAACACTCCCAACAGAATTTAGTTATACAGGATATGCAGCAAGGCTATTAACCTATCAGGAAGCATATCAAGGATGTAATTCATATAGTGAAAATAATAAATATCCAACTTCAACAGGAGGATTAGATAGTAAATGTCAATTTTTAATGGAAGGAACTAAATTTGTAAATAATAGTTTAGCAACTTACGGTCCATGGTTAGAATCGCCTATCGCCTCGTACTCCCTCAACGCCTATTACGTGAGCGCCAGCTACCGGTACCTGTACAGCAGCAGCGCGTACTACACGGACCGCGGTGCCCGTCCCACAATTGAGATTCTAAAGTCTGAAATCTCATACTAAGAGTAGGGAAGGAAATAAAGAGTTAATAAAGAAATTATGTGTATGACGGATAATTCGTGTCGAGAGCAAGTTTTACGTAGTAAAATCTTGTGCGAGGCACGAGGATAATTAATGTAAATATAAATGTAAAGAATTATGTAAAATAGATTAAAAAATGTAATTCTTTACATTTTTTGTGTTTTTTGCTTTATACTAATAATATGAAAGTAGAGGGATGTATATGAAGAAATATTTAATTGGTTTATTTACTTTGTTATTTTTATTTCCTTTTTCTGTTTTTGCAGCGGATGTAAATGTTTCTAGTAAAGAAGAATTCTTAGAAGCAATTGGAGAAGAGAATAACATAAAATTAATGGAGAATGTTACTTTAGATAGTAATACGTTTCTTAAGAAAAATGTCGAAATTGACTTAAATGGTCATACACTAGATTTAAGTAGTTCTACATTAGTTGTTCAAGCAAATACTGTTGTAAAGGATAGTTCTAGTAGTAAAAATGGTTCTCTTACTAGTAAAGCTAGTTTTACAATTCAAATAGGAAGTAGTAGTACTACTGGAGGATTAACTTTAGAATCTGGTACTATTGATTGTCAAGGTAATTATGGAGTACGTAATTTTGGTGATTTAATTGTTAATGGTGGAACTATTACAGGAAATAGTTTTGTAGTTTATAATCAAAAATCATTTATACTAAATGGTGGTGAAATACATGCAAGTAAAGGTGTTTCTACTCAAATAACAGCTAATGCAACTTTTGAAATGAATGGTGGAAGAATTGTCACTGATGCTAATATTCAAGCTCTTAACTTAGCAGGTGATTGTAGTGGTGTTATTAATGGTGGAGAAGTTTTAGCAATGTTTGAATCAAGCGATGGAAAAGACGGCGGTAGTGCTGTTACTTGCTTTAAAAATACTTCATTAACTGTTAATGGTGGACTTATTAAATCTGTTGGTAATGCTATTTCTGGAAATGGTTCTTTATCTGGAAAAAGTGAAGGAACCAATGCTAAATTTACTATTAATGGAGGAGAGATAATTTCTACTATAGGTGCCAGTATATATGCTCCTCAAGTTAATGGAGAAACGGTTATTAATGACGGTGTTTTAACTGGTAGAACTGGTATTGAAATTAAAGGTGGTTCTTTAACTATTAATGGTGGAGAAATTTATGCAGATACAGAAAATTATTCCGCTTCTCATAATGATGGTGGTCTAACTACTTTTGGTGCTGCTGTATCTATTTCTCAAAATCTACATCATCAACCAATTCATTTTGAAGTGAACGGTGGAAAATTAAGTGGATATTATGCATTTGTACAAGAAAATACTTCTGAAAGTTCAGAAGAAGATCTAAAAAAAGTAACGATGAAAATTACTGGTGGTAATTTCTTTGATAATAATGATGAAAAAACATTTAAAATACTATTTAATGAACCTTTTATTACAGGTGGAAAATATGATCATCATGTTACAGAGTATGTTGAAGAAGGATATGGAGAAGTTGATATAGAAGATAATAGAATTGAAGTAACTAAGATTCATAAAATTATTTATGCTGAAAATGATATTACTAATTATATTTCTTTTACTAATGATATAAATCCTTATAAAAAAGTAATTGTAGTTACGATTACAAATGATTTACACGATAAAGAGATTATTATAAAAGATACTGAAGGAAATGTTATTCCTGTTGTTAATAATACTTTTGTAATGCCAGATACTGATATTATTGTTGAAATGGTTGAGAAAAAGAAAACAACACCTATTGTCAACCCAGCAACCTTTAGAAATACAGGTAATCTAATATTTATTTGCTTTCTAGCAGGTATTATTACTGTAATTTATTTCAAAAAAAGAAAAAATCGTATAAAGATAATTGCTATTTAGTAGATTTTATTGTATAATTTATCTAGTATAATGTTTGGTTGTTATATGAATTGGGTACAATAATAATGAGACATATGAGGTGGATTATGAATAAAAAGGGATATATTTTGATGGGAATTGGTATTTTATTTATCATATTAGGTGGTTTATTTATTAATTCCGACTTTTTTAAATACAGTTTATTTTTATTACCTGTAGGGGTCGTATTTGTAATAGTAGGATTATTATCTTTACGTTCTAAGAATCCAGAAAAAAAGTATGATTCTATCGTAAATGAAATATTAAATACTTATGATTCTATTTTAGTAAAGAGTAGTTCAGTACCTAGTTTTGAAAATAGAAATGTTATAGAAGTATTAAGTTTTGATGATTTAATAGATGCTCAATTAGAACTTAGAAAACCTATTTGTTATATGAAGCAAACAGAATCTTGTAGTTTTATTTTGTTAGATGATAAAGAAGCATATGTTTATGTTGAAAAATTAAATGATCAAGTAGTATCTCCTGTTGAAATTGAAATTAAAGAAATGAAAATTAAACGTAAGAATGAAGAAGATGTAGATGCAGAAATGTTACGTAATATTGAGAAAACTACGGTTGTAAAATTATCTAATAAAAAGAGTTATAAAGTATCTCCTATTAGAAAGAAAGATAAAGAAGAGGAAGAAGAAAAAGAACAACCAAAGGAAAAAGAAGAATCTGTAGTAGAAGAAGAACCTCGTGTAGAAGTTCAAGATACAGAACCAGCAGAAGAACAAGAGAAACAAGAAGTTGTTCCAGAAAAAGAGACTAAAGTTGAAGAAGATGTTGAAGTCTTAGGAAATACGAGAAAAATTAATCAAAAAGAAATTCAAGAAGCGATGGAAGATGATGTAGAAATACTTGGTAATACACAAAAGATTGATCAAAAAGAACTTGAAAAAGCAGTAGAAGATGAGATAGAATATTTATAAGAATGAAATATCATTCTTTTTTTTGGAGGTTTATATGGTAGTTATAGGGATTCCTCTAAGATATAATCA
>CADBSF010000020.1 GCA_902797265.1 uncultured Erysipelotrichaceae bacterium | reverse complement strand
CCAAGTGCAGCGGCAGAATAAGAAGCTGTAGTTAAACAACCTATTGTTTTATCTTCTAAATCAACTGCAAATGGAAATGGAGAATCGATTATAAAATCCTTTTCAAATACAGATTTAAATCCATATTTTATTAATTTATCATATATTTCTATTCTTTCTTTTTTTGTTAATCTTGCATATATCATATTTACCTACCTATAATATCCCATGATGTTAAAATTCCTATTACTTTTTCTGTTTTTAATCCACTATGTGTAACCATTACACATGATAGTTTTTTACCAGCTTTAAACTCTTTAACAAAATCATTAACAACATCATCATATAATTTATCTCTTTTAACAAATTTAACTATCTCTTTTGAATTATCAAATGCTATACACTCTTTAATATCACTAAACTTTTTATCTTCATCAACTTCTATGATTTTATCTTTTAATAAATACTGAAAAATAGAGTTTTCACTAAATATTCCAACAAGTTCTTTTTTTGAATTATCTAAATATATTGGTATATGTGTATAGTTGTTTTCGTTCATTTTTTTCATAACATCTAAAACATTATCATCTAGACAAGCTGAGAAAACATTTTTAGTAGCTTTATTTTCTACTTTGAAAGGATGCTTAACTTCTTCAACAATTTTTTCGAGTTTTTCAATAGTATTATCGGTTATTAAATAGTAGTCATCATTTACGTTATGAAAATTCATATTTCTAAGTCTTCTACAAAAATCAATAAAACTATCTTCTCTAACATAAGGATTATATCCTTTTTCTTTTAGTTTGTTTGTACACTCTTCTAAAGTTAAATTTTTATCGACTCTCTTTTTTGTTTCTTCTTCAAATTCTAAAAATAATTTTGTGAATATCTCATGATTGTTCATAGCACTCACCTCTAGGGTTATTATATCATAACGGGGTTAATTGACAAAACCCTCTTTTTTTGTTATATTATTTGCGTAATAAATCAATTAGTTATTCGCGTTTTATTACCGTGACACTCTTTGTGAGTGGGGTTAATAATGATAAGAACCTTAGAATCTCATCATGAATGACAAATATATCACAGGAAAATTATGTGGTAGGTTTTGCTGTTCATGAAAGGAGGTTCTTTTTTAATACCACACAATAAAGAAAGAAGGTAAAATTATGAAAGAAGAAAACGAATTAACGTATTATGAAAAAGTAAAAGATTGGAATTTTGATTCATTTGAAATCGAGTCTGATTATCTAACAAATTGGAATTTATATGAACTATTAAACAAACTTGCAACTAAAGATTCAAAAATATTAGACTTAGGAACTGGTGGAGGAGAAAAAGTGTTAAAAAGTTTTCCTGAATGCAAGGAAATACTTGCAACTGATTATTCACAAGAAATGATAAACACTGCGAATGAAAACTTGAAAAAAAGTGGAAGAAAAAACATTACTTTTAAAGTAATGGACAATTTAAAAATGAATGTACCTGATGATTATTTTGACTTCGTAGTAGCAAGAAACACTCCAACTGACCCAAAACAAATATACAAATGTTTAAAAGATGGAGGTTACTTATTCATACATGGTGTTGATAAGTTTGACTGCTATGCATTAAAACTAATATTTAAAAGAGGGCAAGGAACTGATTCACTAAAACCTATAAGCATTGTTGACTATGAAAACGTTTTAGAAGCAGGATTTAAAAATGTAGAATTAATTCCTCTTCACGTAAGAGAATATTTCAAAAATCGAGAATCTTTTAAAGCATTTTTACAAAAGGTTCCTATAATAAACGATTTTGGTGATGACAAAGACAAGTTTGGTTACCCAATAGAAGATGATTTGTTAGATCAATACATTGAAGAAAACACTTATAATGGCAAAATTCGTTTACTTAGAAGATATTACGGAATTGTCGCTCAAAAACAAAAAAAGATTTAGTTTTTACTAAATCTTTTTGTTTTCGTTTTTATCTTTTTCATTTTGGTTTTTTAAATAAGTAATATATTCATCATATGCATCGCATAATTCATCACCCGATACTTTAATGCCACTTTTTTGAACTTGTAAATTAAATAGATATCTAATAAAATTTTGAACATATGGTTTATCATAAAAATTATAGTTAGAAACAGCATATTCTGTAGATTCAATTCCTACTTCATTTAGTAAAAAACCAAATGTAATTGTTTCTGCATACTTGTTATAGTCATGATCCTGATAGTTATAGTTACCAAAAGAACTTTTAATATCTACCTTGCCTTTAGAAATAATTTTTCTTTCTTTTATTAATAATCCAAATGCTTGCTTTTTTTCGAATAATTCAGAAATATCCATTTTGTTTTCACGCATGAACTTAAATAGGTATTTATCTTCCGCAATACCAACACTTACTTCTTCTATAGTATCGTAATTGCCTTGATTAGCTTCATGAATAATGTTTTTGTATATGTATGGATTATAGCGTTTGTCTTCAACCACTCTAAGTAATGCACTAATATAATATATAATTGATTCATTAAATGTAGCACACTGAACTGCAAAATCAACAAATTCCTCATCCGCTTTGATACTATTCTTTTTTTGTTCTTCTATCTTTGCTTTTGTTTCTTTAAGTTTTTTTATTCCGTTTTGTATTTCTTTATAACCTTCCATATTTGTTTCTCCTTAATGTATTATTTTATCTTTTTTTTGAGACAAACTTATATAATTATTAAATGCATAATTCATTTCGTCATATGTAAGCTTTTTCCCGTTATTCATATATTGTAATTCAAATAAATATGTAATAAAATCTTGTACATAATCAAAGTCTTCAAAATCATAAACTGATGTCATACATGTATCCAATTTGCTAATATTGAATTTTTTTAATAAAAATCTAAAAGTAATTGTTTTATTATTTAATCTATCTTTATCATAGTTATAATAATCTACTATTTTGCTTTCATTATTACCATCAATTTGTAGAATATCTGTTTTTTTATAAAGTATTTCATAACCTTGTTTATTATCAAAAAAATCAATTAAACTACTGTTTTCATCTCTTATAAAATTAACCAAGTTCCAGTCTGAAGAAATCCCTATATAATAATCTTCAGCTTTTGTGTTTCGATTATATTTTATTGTGTGACTTTCTTTATATAAAAAAGGTTTATATATTTCTTTTTCTTTTAATGTAATAAGCTTTGTAATTAACTCTATTATATATTCATCAAAAGTTGCACTCTTATTTATTAATTCATTTATTCCTTGTTTTTTTTGCTTAACATATTTTAATTGACTATTTAATTGTTTTTCAAAATCTTTAAATACACTTAATTGATCTTGTATATTTTCACTAATACTCATAAAGAATCCCTCCGTGTTGGTTTTATATTATAACACAATTTAAATAAATGTGATATACTTTAATTGGTGATAGCGATGAAT
>CADBSF010000019.1 GCA_902797265.1 uncultured Erysipelotrichaceae bacterium | reverse complement strand
ATAGTTCAATTTTATTCTTATAAGATACTTCTAAATCACTGATACTGATACTGTTATCACCAATTGGATTCACCATAAAATCCCCTCTTCATGTGCGTTATATCATAAGCAAATAAGGAATGCAAATCGATGTTTTTGTAAAATCAAACAAAAAGTCTTAAGAAAAAATCGATTCTCTTAAGACATTTTTTAAAATTCAAATTCTAAGATTAATTAAATAACAAAATTCCAAGTTTTTTTAAAAATAATATTTTTTTACTAACTCTTTTTCTCTCCCATAACTTCTTTTCATAATATTAGAATACATAATTTCACTTCTATTTATTATTCCTGTAGAAGTATTCTCATAAATACGATTGAAAGTATCTTTAGAGTCTCTAAAAATACAAGCTTCTTCATGTTGTCTTAATAGAATATCCAAGTCTGTTTCTTCTCGACTAACATTTACAATTCGAAGTCCTTTCACTAAATCCTTATGAATCATCTTTTCTTTTTTGATAGTTCCTAAATACTCTATTAACTTACAACATTCATTATAATAGGGACTATCTTTAAAACTAATGGCTTTAGATATTCTACTAATGAGATAAACAATAGAATCCACAATAGAAAACTCATCTTCTTCAGCAATTGCTTTTGTTGTTACTAAAAACAACTTTTCTAATATAAATTTCCATTCTTCTTCCGTTAATTTTTCACTTTGATTTATTTTTTCTTTTAAAGAAGATTCATTATCTTTAAAAACATAATGAAAATAACTAGAAGCATTACTCTTCAAATAAATGATTTTCTCTTCTTCTTTCATTTCATCTATTAATTTTTCTATATCCATAACAATAATCTCCTTAAGAAAAAACTACTTACTAAACAGTAAGTAATTCTTGTTCTTTTTCTTTTAATAAAGTATCTATTTTTTTATTGTA
Source organism: uncultured Erysipelotrichaceae bacterium (assembly GCA_902797265.1). Lineage (GTDB taxonomy): Bacteria > Bacillota_I > Bacilli_A > RF39 > UBA660 > UBA3789. Next base: position 5,139 of record CADBSF010000019.1, on the reverse strand, counting down.
ATCATTTACTAAGTCTTGAATATCTTTTTCCATCATCTTTTCTTGATCTTCAGGAAGTTCACATTTTTTAACACTTTCTAATCCCTCATGTCTGATATTACGAATTGATACTTTTGCTTCTTCACTAATTGCTTTTACTTGTTTCGCAAGTTCATGTCTTCTCTCTTCTGTAAGTTCTGGAATAACAATTCTAATGGTTTCTCCATCATTTCCTGGGTTATATCCCAAATTAGCTGCTAGAATACCCTTTTCAATAGCAGATAAACTACTTTTATCGAAAGGTTTAATTAACAATTGTCTAGCTTCTGGTACAGAAATCGTTGCTAGTTGCTTCAATGGTGTCATAGAACCATAATAATCTACCATAACGCCATCCAAACTAGAAGGATTGGCTCTACCTGCTCTAACCGTTGTAAACTTCTTAGCTAAACTCTCTAACGCTTTATCCATTTTATCCGTAACATCTAAAAGAATCATATCACTATCCATTCAATTACACACTCCTTGAATCTATTATAATACATTTAAAACATAAAAGAAAGATTTTTTAATAAGTACAAACATAAATAATTAACCAAATTAATGCTCCTACTAATACTAAAAATAGGAATGTTAAAAAGATAATAAAAGCAACAATTACTTTACTACTCTTATAAGTAGTAGGAATCTCTCTTATATGATTTTTCTTTTTCTCCTTATTAACTTGATTAATCTTTTGATTTAAATCTTTAATCTCATTCGTATAATCAATCTCATCAACAACATCTTCTACTTTATCATAAAGAGATCTCATTTCTTTTTCTAGTCTTTTTAATCGATATTGACTTAAATTCGTATTTTCTAATTCTTTTCTTTTTATTTTCTTAGATAAATTCTTATCATTAATAAAAGTTAATTCCTGACTAATAATCGTTCTAGTATAAGGAACTTTGGAAACATCTCGACTTGTATATTTTTTATCTTTCTTTGGAGATGTTTCCTCCTTTATTTCTTCTTTTTTCTCTTCCTGATTTACAAATTCCGTACCATTATCAAGAAAATCATCATAAAGATCTTCTTTTTCATAATCAACAGAAACATCATCATGAATCGAATAAGTATCTTGATGCTTTCCCACATATTCTAAAGAAGCATCATGATCTTTTTTTAAAGTATCAATTAAATCAACATCTGCGTCAGAAGATTCTTGTTTTTTAACATCATCTACTGTAATATAATCATCTATTACTTTGTCTTCTTCAATAAATTTATTTTCTTCTTTTCCTCGAATATTTTTACTATTCTTAACAACTTTAACACTCTTGGTTTTAGAATTTTTCTTCTTTTTTGTAGTCTTTTCACTTCGAGAAGGAACTACTACAATATCTTCTTTCTTAGAAGATACTTCCTTTGGAGTAACAATCTTCTCTCGAGTAGTTATTTTTTTCTCTTCTAATTTCTTCTCTTTCTTATTATTCTTTTCTTCAACTGTTTTAATTGTTTTATTCGTACTAGTAGTCTTTTTTGTTTGAGTCTTCTTCTCTATACTACTAGTATTGGTCTTAGTCGAAGTCTTTTGACTACTAGTACTTTTCTTTTTAGAAGAAGCTACTTTTTTACTAGCATTTTCTAAATCAATTTTTTTATTATTTTTCTTCTTTAAGCTTTTAGAACGTTTTTTACTAGCAGCCATAATATCCCCTCACAATGATTTGTATTATACCAAAAAAGTTTGAAAAAACAAGTATTTATTGATATTTTTAGTAAGTTGTTCCTCCCCATTCAACAGCACTAAATCCACGTCTTACAAACTTCGTTAGCTTTTGTTCTTTAATATCTGTTTTTTGATTAACTTTCTTAACATGAATAACCACTCTTAATAAAGAATCTGGTTTTGGATCAATCAATATTTTATTAACGCTTTCTCTTTCGTCTGTTAATTCAAAATAAACTAAGTTCTTCTTATTCTTTTCTAAGATTGGTAACCAGTACATAATAAATTCATTCTTTTCTTTATCATTTAATCCAATAATTGATAATTTTTCTTCTAAGAATTTAATTGCATCTTTATCTTCTACATAGAATCCTGTACTGAAGTCAGTTGCATGTACTTTAGTCTCATCCCAATAAAGGGCATAATAATATTGATTATTCTTATCATATAAACTACCATCTTTATGAGCAGTAACTTCCCATTTACCAGTAAATTTAGGATAAGTTGTTTCTAATAATTCAGGATGTTCAAAAGATACAGTTACTTTTGTAGTCTTTTCTGGATATAAATATAATATTGGTTTAGCAACTCCTCCACAATAAGTAGTTTTATATTCTCCTGTTTTATCACTAGGATTATATACAATTTCAATACAACTATTTCTATAATCATAATCTGGATTATTCATAGCTTCTGGATTTGTTAGTTGGAATAATGCTCCATTATTATAGCTAATTCCATAATTAGAAGCATAATATAAATAATGAGTTCCATAATTATAATATTCTTTTCCATCTAATCCTATTACTTTGATAGTACTCTTATCATTAACTAAAACATATTTACCATCAACAAGTCCTAAGATAGCATTATAAACACCACTTAATATTTCATTTCCATTAGAATCATAGATATGACCATTATTGTTACTATCAACAACCCATAGATAATCTCCACTCTTAGACATTTGTTTCTTATCATCAGAAAAAACAAAATATCCTTTTCTATAATCATATAATCCATATCTTGGAGCATAAGTAGTCGTATCATAATAATAAGTTGCGATAAAACTATTACCAATTCCATAGACATAAGGATTATTTCCACCATAACCACTCTCTAGTTTGGCACCAATATTATTATAGGAATTTTTCAATACTTGTTGACCATTTTGAAGATTAAATACTCCCCATTTATTATCAATTTTAACAACAACATAATCTAAGTCATATCCTGTATTTAATTTAATTGGTAAAATACTTTGATAAGCAATTCCTTCTAGAGCAACTTTATTTGTTTTATAATTGATTAAATTACCTCTAAAATTATTATTCGTATAAGTTGAATAATATAAGTAATCAGAATCTTCTCCTAATAGAGTTAAATCTGTGTAAGCTTCTTTAATTTCTGCTCCATATACATTATATTCATCTTTATTTTTAGGCTCTTTTAATGTGGCTTTTTTACCAGCTTTAGAAACATATACTTTAATAGCATCTTCACTGATTTTTAATTCTTCTTTTTCTTGTTTTTCTCCATAAGAAACACTTGTTTTATACTTATTAATTGTACACTTATTTAAATAAATATTTCCATCATCATAAATTTCATGTTCACTACACTTTACTTCATAATCAAAATCTAAAAGTTTAACAGCAGCTTCATAATCTAGTAAAACATCTTTTTTATCAGAGTAAATTAGAATAATTCCTTTTACAGCATCTCCAAATTTCTGAATAATTTCTTTTTGTTCACTCTTTGTATAAGAAACTTCTTCCTCCTTTTTCGTATTCTTATTACGTGGTAATAAGAATATTAGTAAAACAATAATTAAAACTAATAAAACTGCAACGATTAAAATAATAATTGGCAATTTTTTCTTTTTCTTATTTGTTTTTTCTTTATTAGCAGTTTCTTGAGTAGAAGTAGGAACTACTACCTCTTCTTTTTTCTCTTCTACTACTTCTTCTTTTTTTACTTCTTCTGGTTTATAATCATTTACAATTACTTCTGTCTTTGTAGGTTCAAAAGGATCTCCTCCCACTTCCTCTACTTGGACAATATCTCCAATGTCATCAATTACTTTTGTAACCTCATTGTTTTGCACAATAGGTTTTTCTTCATGTATGAAGCTATTTAAAATTTCAACTTTTTCTTCTTGATCATTCTCTTTTAGTTGATTAATCTGTTCTTCAATTTTTTCGATATCATTTTTCTCTTCCATATTAAAATCCTCCACTATCATTATTATAATATAATATGTAAAGAATAAATTAATAAATGTAAAAAGAAAAAAGATTTACCGTAAAGCAAACCTTTTAGTTGACAATTATTTTACTGCATTAATTTGAGCAGCTACTTCAGAAGCAAAATCTTCTTGTTTCTTTTCAATTCCTTCTCCTACTTGATATCTTACCATAGAAAGAACTTCTCCGCCGTTATCTTTAACATATTTTTCAACAGTCATAGAAGAATCTTTAATGAAATCTTGTTCTACTAAACAATTTTCTTTAAAGAACTTACCTAATTTTCCAACAGCCATCTTATCTAAGATTTCTTCTGGTTTAGAGGCATTCTTTTCATCATTCTTCATTTCTAATTTAATCATTTCTTTTTCATGTTCTACAACCTCTGTTGGTACATGATCACGATTAACGGCAATTGGATTCATAGCAGCTGCTTGCATTGCGACATCTCTAGCAACATCTCTTGCCGTATCACGATCAGCAATTCCTTTTACAACAACTACAGCTACAATTTTTCCTCCCATATGGGAATAAATTCCAAATGTTTCATCATCATTTTTTGTAATTCTTTGAAAACGTCTAAAACTAATCTTTTCTCCAATAGTAGCAGTTAATTCAATAATTCTTTCTGCTACTGTCTTACCATCTTCTAATTTTACTTCATTGGCTTCTTCTGTTGTATTACAACTAGCAAACATGAAAGCATTTCTTAATTCATCTACAAGAGAAACAAATTTTTCATTCTTTGTAACGAAATCTGTTTCACAATTTACTTCGAATAGAATTGCTTCGTTTTCATTACTACTAGCAACAGTAATTCCTTCAGCAGCAATTCTAGATTCTTTCTTAGCAGCCTTCGCAATTCCTTTTTCTCTTAACCAATCAATTGCTTTTTCTTGATTTCCTTCACAGGCTTCAAGGGCTTTCTTACAATCCATCATTCCAGCACCTGTTTTTTCACGTAATTCTTTTACTAATTGTGCAGTTATAGCCATTGTGAATCCTCCTTATAATTGTCTCTATTAACATTATCTTTGTTATTGTTAATATGCTTTCGGTTTAGAAATTTACTTCTTTAAAAAAGGTGATAAAAGGCTTATCCTCTTATCACCTGACCTTTTCAGAAATTAAGCTTCTTCCGTTGCAACAGCTGTTTCTTCTTCTGATTGAGCTTCTTCAGCTACTTCTAGTTCTTCACCT
>CADBSF010000018.1 GCA_902797265.1 uncultured Erysipelotrichaceae bacterium | reverse complement strand
TCGCTAGTATCACACTAGCCAACCCCTTTTTATTCTTTTTGGAAGCAGACCTCAGGGGGTTCTGCTTCTTAGATTAAAAACAAAAAACATTAGGATGTCGACCTAATGTTTTTTAGTTTTTCTCTTTAAATAAATAATTATCTAAGAAATACATAAAGAAATATCCAAAGAAGAAAGCAATCACTAATGAAATTGCAAATAGTAAGAAAGATAATAGTTGTAAAGTAAATAAATAATACAACAACAAGATAGCTCCTACTGCTAATCCAATTCGAATATACCATTTTACGATTATTCCTACATAATCTAATAAAACAGATCTTTCTTCTATGACTTCTTCTTCCTCTTCATATTCATCATTATAATATTCATCTTCCATAAGAATGCCCCCTAACGAATTAGCAAAAGTATATCACAATTTAAACAGAAAGAAAAGGATTATATGAAATTACATATGATCCTTATTTTCTAAATCTTTATAATATTGATAAGTCTCTTCTGCTTGAGTCTTATTTTTTTGATATAATTCTTTACTATTTTTATTTAATTTTTGTAGAGAACGATAACGATCTTCTCCTAACGTAAAGTCATCAAATTTCGTAAAATCAGCATTACTATCTACTTTAAATTCTTTACTTTCAGGATGATAATGAAGAAGTGGGAAATATCCAGATTGAGTAGCTTCTTTCTCTTCTTGAATACTATTCTTCATTCCTTTTATAATTCCTTGAGCAATACATGGTGCATAAGCAATAATAATACTTGGTCCATTATAAGCTTCCGCTTCTTTCATTACTTTGATAGCGTGCATAGGATTTGCTCCTAAAGAGATTGTTCCAACATAAACATGAGGATAAGCAAGTGCCATCTTAACTAGATTTTTCTTAGGAGTTTCTTTTCCACTAGCGGCAAACTTTGCAACGGCTCCATAATGAGTAGATTTAGAAGCTTGTCCTCCTGTATTAGAATAGACTTCGGTATCTAATACTAATATATTAACATTTTCTCGATTAGCTAAAACATGATCAATTCCATTATATCCAATATCATAAGCCCAACCATCTCCACCAATCATCCAAACAGATTTTGGCATAATAAAGTCTTTCAATTCTTTCAAACGTTCAATTCTAGTATCATCAATAATCTCTAATAAGTTTTTAGCAGTTTCTGCATTAATATTTTCAACATAAGCTTTATAGGTAGAAGATTCACTTCTCTTAATTAGATCTTTATTGTTTTGAATTAAGGAAACAATTTGTTGTTTAATCGCTTGATCAGCAATCTTCATACCAAAACCAAATTCAGCATTATCTTCAAATAATGAATTAGCCCAAGGAATAGTATAAGGCATAGATGGAGTACTAGCTCCATAAATAGAGGAACATCCCGTTGCATTCGCAACAATCATTCTCTCTCCAAATAATTGAGTAAGAAGTTTCAAGTAAGGAGTCTCTCCACATCCAGCACATGCTCCTGGAAATTCAAATTTAGGAGAAACAAACTGACTACCTTTAACTGTATTAGTAGGCATAACATCTTTCTTTGGTTTTACTTCATTAAATAAATATTTATATTCTTCATCTTTCTTATCATCTAATAGTTCTTGCTTCATCTTCATAACAAGAGCTTTTGCTCCATTCTTACCAGGACAAACCTCACTACATAAACCACAACCCGTACAATCAGGTAAACTTACTCCTACTGTAAATTGATAATTATTATCTTTAATCTTCGCATCAGTTAGATTACGACTAACAGAGGAAGGAGCATCCATAACTTCCTTTTCATCCAACAAGAATGGTCGAATAACAGCATGAGGACATACTAAACTACATAAGTTACAAGAAATACAATTTTCATGTTGATAACAAGGAGCCATATCACTACTATCTCTCTTATCTAATTTAGAAGTACCTGCTTCAAATTCTCCATTAGCTATTTTAAGAAAACTACTAACAGGAAGACTATCTCCCTCCATAGAATCAATTACTTCAAATAAGCTTCTCTTACCTACAACTTCCTCATCAAAGTCAACATATGGTACTTTAACAGGAATTAAACATTCCAAAGAAGAATCAATTGCTTGAATATTCTTTTCTACAATTCCTCCTCCTTTATTAGCAAATTTAACAGCTAAGTTTTCTTTTATCTTTTGAATAGCAAAATTAAAATCAATAATCTTTCCTAGTTTAAAGATAATAGTCTCCATAATAGTACTTATTTTACCAGGAAGACCAGCCTCTTTAGCAATCTTATTAGCGTCTACTATGAACATCTTAACATTTTTACTTTGTAAGATTTTTTTATCATGATTAGTCATCATCTTTAATACTTCATCTGGAGTTTTTGAAGTATTTAAAATAAATACCCCTTTATCAACAACCTTCTCAAGCATCTTAATTCGATGTAAATAACTATCTTTTGTACAAACAATGATATTTGCTTTTTCAACATAATAACTACTAGTAATTGGATTCTTTCCAAATCTCAAGTTAGCAATCGTAACTCCTCCACTCTTCTTAGAATCATATTGAAAATATCCTTGTACATAAGCATTGGTATAAGTACCCGTAATCTTCATTAAATCTTTACTAGCAGAAACCATTCCATCACTACCATAACCATAGATTAAAAATTCTACAGTTTTACTAGGTAACATAAATTTCTTATCATATGGAATACTTAAATGAGTAACATCATCTTCAATTCCTACTGTAAAATTACTATGAACATCTCTAGTATCTAAAAAATCAAATACTCCTTTTATCATAGCGGGAGTAGTATTCTTAGAAGATAATCCATATCTTCCTCCATAAACACTAACTCTAGCATCTACTTCTTTAATCACTTCTGTAACATCTAAGAATAAAGCTTCTCCACTAGCTCCTGCTTCTTTACAACGATCTAGAACAGCAATTTTTTTAACAGATTTTGGTAATTCATTTAAGAAGAATTTAGCACTAAATGGTCGGTACAAATGAACTTCTATTAAACCAACTGGTTCTTTTTTTACTTCATATAAATAAGCAACAGTCTCTCGAATCGTATCACAAACAGAACCCATCGCAACAATTACTTTTGTGGCATTTGGACTACCATAATAATTAAATGGTTTATAATCTCTACCTGTAATTTTATTAATCTTACTCATATAATCATTAACAATATCAGGTATTTTATTATAATATTCATTTCTAACTTCTGTTGCTTGGAAATAAATATCTTCATTTTGAGCAGTACCACGAATAGTTGGTTTATTAGGATTCATTGCTCGATTACGGAAATGAGAAAGAGCTTTTTCATCAATTAAGTTCTTTAATTTATCAGTATCGATTAATTCCACTTTTTGAAGTTCATGACTAGTACGAAATCCATCAAAGAAATTTAAGAAAGGAATACTTCCTTTAATAGCGGATAAATGAGCAACTCCAGTCAAATCCATAACTTGTTGTACAGAAGAAGAAGCAAGCATAGCGAAACCAGTACCACGAGTGGCATAAACATCTTGATGATCTCCAAAAATAGATAAAGCATGAGTTGCTAAAGATCTTGCCGCAACATGAATAACTCCTGGTAACATTTCTCCTGCTATTTTATACATATTAGGAATCATTAACAATAATCCTTGACTAGCCGTATAAGTTGTAGTTAAAGCTCCTGCCTGTAAAGATCCATGAACCATTCCACTAGCTCCTGCCTCTGACTCCATTTCAACTACTTTAACAGGAGTACCAAAATAATTTAGTTTCCCCTCACTACTCCATTTATCAGTCAATTCTGCCATAGGAGAAGCTGGGGTAATAGGATAAATTCCAGCTACCTCTGTAAAATTATAAGAAACATAAGCAGCAGCTTCATTTCCATCCATTATTTTCATCATAATATAACCATCCTTTCAACTATTACAATTATATAACAAATAAAAAAAAAACGAAAGAAATAATCATTTCTTATCGTAATTTACGTAAATACTTTCTTTTCTCGTCCAAATCATGAGAACTCATTTCATGAAATTGTCCATCATAATAAAATCCATCAACAATCTCTCTATGATGATTAAAATCAAGAATTGTTATTTTTTCATTTTCTATTTCTAATACAGGAACTTTTGAATATTCTTGATAACCAAGAGCATATCCACTACAACCACCATCAATATTTAAAACATTCTCTTTTTCATCATAGGAAAACCCTTCTTTCAGAGGAGTATGTCCAACAATAGTAAAAAAGCCTCTTTTTCCTAAATGATGAGGAATATGAAAGTCATCAACACTTCTTGTCCAAACAGCTTTCGAAACACTTAAATTATTATCTTTAATTTTCATAGTGCAAATATTATTTACATCCTTAGGAGCTTGTGCATGTACCAATAAGATAGGATGATCCAATATTTTTTCTGAAAAAATATGATAAATATCTAAATTACCAATAAAAGAATTATAACTATGAATCTTATCCATTGAAGAATGATCAAATTGATCCATAATCTTTCTTCCACCATTTAATCTCCAATTAGAAAAAATAGGAAAACGCATCTTTCTTTGATAACAAGATAAATTTCGATACATCATTAGTTCATGATTTCCTCCTAAATAACATACTTTCACATTATGATATCCTAAAAAAGCTCTTCTATATACATCAAACAACATATCAAAAGATTGTTCCCCTCTATCAATTAAATCTCCATTAATATAAAGAGTAACTGGCTCATCTTCACAAATAATATCTAAGTAATTCATAAGTGGATAATAAACATCTCCACATCCATGTAAATCACTTACTATAAATTTTCTCATAAAATACCCCCAAAAAAAGTAAAAGCAAGATACTTTTACTTATAATTACTTTTATCTGGTGCTTGAGCAGGTTTATTTTGTTTATTGGTAACAATCCAAGCATTCGATACTGTTCTACCACCATATTCACCACCAGCACTAGGTCTGTTCCATAATTTTCCTTCAATACTCATGGTAGAAGAAGCTCCTCCATCAAGATTTGCAGCATTATAAGCTTTATAACGAAGTAAGATTTCGATAACATCATTCATAGTAGCTCCTAAACTATAACCTGGTAATCTTCCTTCAATAATAACAAATAATACAACCCCATCTTTTCTTTGAGCAATAACACTTCTTGGAGCGGTTCCCCAACCTCCATCACCATGTATTTTACTAACTTTTCCATTAACAATTAGATTTGGTCCAAAATCAACTGCATCTACCATACCATCAGCAATAGCTTCTTCTGGACTCTTATCGGTTAGATACATTTTATGATCTTTAGTAAATCCAATTAATCCACCAGAACCACCGGCATGATCCCATACTTTAACACCATCTTTAATAATAGCACCATAAGGAATAGATCCATTTCCCCAACCATCTAAGTCTTCGAATCCACCACCGTTAATACCAACTAATCCATCATTATTCTTAACTAAAGTACTAACATTTTGACCAGCTTTTCCTAACTTAGCAGATACAGCTAAAGTAACATCACTTGGATCATAGATTCCAATGACCCAACCTTTGAATTTACTTTCAACAATACGAATTGTTTTATAAACTTCATTTCCTGGATCTCTTGTAAATAACTCTTCTTCATACTTATTAGCATAATGCTTTTTAGGCTCCGTATTTCCTATAACAATATCATCCAAATTCATAACTTCTGTATTTTTTTCAATATAGTTTTCACTCATAACTTTATTAACAGTTGCTTCACTATATAATGTATAAGCTAAATATCTATGATTCATAGTAGTCATAGCAGTAGGAATCCAAAAATTCTTAAATTCTTTACTCTCTATTACCATTAAACCAGAAACAAACAAAATATCCATAAGAATTACTAAAACAGTAAACTTTCCAATACGAAATCTTCTTTTCTTTTTCTTTTTTACAGGTTCAACATTATCTAATAACTCAATATCATCAATTTTCTTCTTCTTTTTAAACATCTTTACCACTCCAAAATATCAACTAACAAGAAAAACCCCTTTTCTTTAAAACGTCCTAATTATACTATAAAATCTCTTATTTTTCAAGACTATTCGATTACAAAAGGAGAATCAAGTGTTCCTGTTCCACCTTTAATAGTTTCCGTCTTGATAGAAATAACAGGAATCATATGTCTTTCTTCTCTAACATCTTCTTCTAATAATAATCCTAAAGTATTCGTAGTATATTGCATATTACCCACTTCAGAAGTAATGTTCATATAGAAATAATTTTCTTTATCATAATTTCTATGATAATCAAATATATTTAATAATCCTACTTTCAAAGTAACATTTCTAGTATAAATATTTTCTAAAGAATAACCATACTCATTACTAATTTCTCCAATATAGAAGTTTGTATCAAGTAAAATATCTTTATAACTTAATCCACTAATATAGATATTATTTAAGTAGAAAGCAAGACTTCCTCGATCAGAAACATCAAAAACACTATTATAATCACTATAAGATCGATTAACTTCTACTCCTTCAGGAGTTTTAACATAATCATTTAAGTATAATCGAATGGCATCATTCTCTTCTTGGTAAACTCTCCAAATATCATTTCCAAGTTTTACGTAAGTATCAATATAATTAGTTTTTCCATCTTGTAACAATACAAATGGATTATCTCTAGAACCATCTCCTGAAGAAACAGTAATATTTTCTTTTAAAGTAATAACTGGTCTAATTCCATATCCAGTATAATTATCCATAGTTTGAATACTTCCATCTTCTTCTACATATAAATAATTCTCATCTTCATCAATACCTAATAAATAGAAGACTTTTCCATTATTTAAATAACTACTCTTTCCACCAGCTAAAATATAATCTTCTAATGTTAAAGTAGAGACATAATCTTTTTTATCTTGATCAGCAAATTCGATTTTTTCATTTGATAACATATCGATTCTATAATTAGTATGAACTAAAAATTCATTATTATTAGGAATGGTATCATAATAAATTCCTGAATGATTAGTATCTGTCTTAGTAAGCCAATTTCTTACATTAGATTCTTCATAGCGAAGAGCATCTCCCCACATAAAACTGCTTACGACATCTTCTGATATCAATCTAACGGTATTATCATTATTAACGCGAATTACTCGATATAATCGATTAGAAAACATAACATAATTATTAGGTTCACTTCCTTTGAAATAATAACCATTACTATCTTGATGAAGTCCATCCCCCTCAACTATTTTGTTATTATTCAAAACTAAACCATTTAGCGTTTGAGCTTCTACCTGTCTTTTAACATTTTGCTTACTATAATAGTATAAAGCTCTACCACCAAAGTATAGTCCTACTCCTATAACAATCGCAATACTTAAAATATCAAAAGCAATCTCAAATTTACTATATTTATATTTATCTTTCTTTACTTTCTTTTTCACTTTAATTTTTATCAATCCCATAAATACTCCACCTTAAAAATTATATCAAAAATTGACAAATTCTTCAAGAACTAAAAAAAGAAGTATTGAAAATTTCCAATACTCTACTTCACAACCCAAAAGGTAGACATATCACGAAGTCCATTTGTTCCCCCTGCAACAGGAGTATTAATTATCTTTCCATTAATAACTAATTCAGAAGAACTTCCTCCATCAAGATTTGCTGCATTGTAAGCTCCATATCGTTCCATAACATCACATAAATCAACCATATCAGCACCTAAACTAGAAGCAAGTCTTCCATTAATGACTAACAAAAGAACAATTCCATCTTGTCTTTGCCCAATGGCCGTTCGAGGAGCAATTCCCCAACCACCATTACCTTTAATAAAACTTCTTTTTCCGTTTACAATTAAAAATGGTCCAAATTCAATCGCATCACGATATCCCATATTAATTGCTTCACTTTTACTCATAGATCCAAGAATTAATTTATTATCATTGGTAAAACCAATAAATCCTCCACCCATTCCAGCATCCTTATAATCACTGACAACTTCTCCATTAGAAATAACAGTACCATGAGGTATCGCACCATTACTATTCCAATCAGGATCATAAAAACCACCAGCATTCATCGCAATAATTGCATTCTCTCTTTCACTAACTTTTAAAATAGATTCTCCTCTAACATTTAAATATTGAGTAGTCGCAATATGAATTCTAGAAGGATCATAAACAGCTACTAAAAAACCTTGATATCCATTTCCAGAAATATTAATTACTTTATATAAATCATTATCAGGATCTCTTTGTAAGATTTCTTTTTCATATTGATTTCTATAAATAGTAGTTGTATACTTTCGAAATTTAATCTCATCAGGATTACTAACTTCATTTACTTCTATAATACTATTATTCGCTAAAACCTTCTGAATATATTCATCACTATATAAAGCAGTTGCTAGATAACGATGATTCATAGTAGTCATAGCAGTTGTAATCCAAAACTCTTTAAAAGATTCAATAGGTCCATAGAATAAAAATAGAAAAGCAGAAAAAATCACGATTAGGAATCCTCCACCAATCATGATAAATATTTTTAAAAAAGATTTTTTCTTCTTTTCCTTCTTCTTAAACATCTCTATTCCTCTTTACCATCCATTTTTCCATCTTTGTTATAATCAATATATTTTTTATTAGTAGAATACTTATTAATTGATTTATCAGAATTCATATTCTTTTGATATTCATTATATTCATCAATAACTTTATTATAATATTCAATATCTGCTACAAAATAATTAATCACTTGTTCATAAATACTTTTATAATTTGTACATTTACTATTCGCATCACTACTTGGAAAATAAATATTATCACATAAAGCAACTAATTTATCTTTATTATCTGTTATTTGATTTACTAACTTTTCATAACCATCTAATTTCAATTTTACATCACTATCTTGTTCTAACATAGTATCATAAAAAAGTTCATTAAATACGACATTATATAATTCATCTCGATAATCTTCAAAAAGACTAGTATTCGTACTAAATATTTCAAATTCATCATTGACTACTTGTACTCTTTTATAAGTAGCTCTCTTATCACTCTTTAATCCAAGTACAAAAGAAGCTACTCCTCCAGATATAATAAGAATAAAACTAATTGTCATAAGAAAATAAGCAAACTTTCTTCTTTTCATCTTCCACACCACACTTTTTATTATCTATCTATCATTCATAACTATTTTATCAAAAACCATTTCTTTTGTATAGTAAAAAACGAAGTAATAGACAATTATATGTAAAGAAAAAAAACACCATTAAGGTGTCTATTTTTGATAAATATGACTTACTCCAGAAACATATCCTCCACCTAGTCTTGAATTAATATAACTAGCTAATGATGCTTCTGTAATAGAAAGAGAATTATCAACAGATGCTAATGTATAATCTTTTACATAATCTTTTGTTTTTGCATCAACTAAATTTTCTCTTCTTGTCAATAGAATTCCTCGATAAGATTCCATATGCTTTTCAATTAGCATAACAGAATATTCTAAAGCAGTACCAGTGTTTTTAACAACAACAAAGCTCTTCTTCTGCTCATAAGTTCCATTATATGGAGAATTCTTAAATTCACCAGTATTTAAATAATCTAATGTAAATACAATAGAATATCCACCAGATGGTAATTGTATTTGAGAACTCTTAGAACGAATATTATACTCTGCTAGTGTAACTAACCTCTGAGCATCCGTAATATATACTTTACTTCTATTTGAATTAATTATATTAGTAATAAGTGGCAGACTTATTGCAAATAATATTCCCATTATCAATATAGCAGCCAATAATTCAATTAATGTAAATCCCTTTTTATTCATTTTTTATTCCTCCTCTAAAAATAAATATTTTACTAAATACATAATTTATAATTATTATTAAAATATTAACAATTACTTTAGAAATCATCTCATCAATACCTATAATATCTACAAATAAGAATAGAAATGCCATATCAAATACTAAAGATAATAATCGAAAGAAGATAAAAGAAAAACTTTCTTTAATAACCTTCCCTTTACTATGAAAAACAAACAATCGATTTGTTATATAAGCAAAGCATACAGCAATAAACCAACTTATTCCATTACTAATATAAATATTAATAGATAATTTTCTTAAAAGATAAAATGCTAATATATTAATACCAGTAGTACAAGCTCCAAAAAAGAGATAGGATAGTCCTTCATAGAATCGATTAAGCCAAGAAATATGATTATCTTCTTCCATATAATTTTCTAATAATTGAATCATAGAAGAAGTATGACTCTCAAATTTTTTTGGTTTAAAAGAATAACTCTTTTCTATCACTTTATCTAATTTAGAAAAATCTCTTAATTCAATTAAGTAACCTTTGGAAGCAAACTCTTTAATAATTTGTCTCTGATGATCATTATGATGTTCCTTATATTTTTGAAGTCTAGGAGCAGCAATGATCTTTTTTCCTTTTTTGATTGCGGCAAGTATCGTTCCTACTCCACCATGAGTAATAATTAAATCTGCTTCATCCAGTAATTTATCAAACTCAGGAGCAGGTACTAAATCAAATATTTCCATCACATCAGATTGATATTTCGTCTGTCCTGCTTGAACAATTACTTTTTCTTTGATAACTCCATTTTTAATTTGTTTTTCAACAGCCTCTAATAATCTTGGAAATTCTTTATCCTGAGTTCCTAATATAACAAGTATCATTAGTAAATCCACCCCCCATAAGTGGCATCAGGATATAATTTCTTCATACTTTCCCACTGTACAACAAATAAATCACTAAAAGGATATAAAATTTTACCAGTAACTGTTTTCGTTACCATATTAGCAAATGTTTCTATATAGATAACTCTACTTCCAAAAAATTTTCCTATCAAACAAATGGGAACAGAAGTATGAACCCCAGTTGTTATGATATAATCTGGTCTATATTTTAAATAATAAAATAAACTTTTAAAACAATTTAATAAAAACTTAAATGGATAAGATAAAATATGATATTTAGTTCCATATATTAGGAAATGAACTTTCTTACCATATTTATCTTTTAAATAAAGATTAGATTTTGTCTTCTCTGTAATTAAAGAATAATCATAGTGAGGAAACATTCCTTCTAGTTGTAACAATTCATTTAAATGTCCACCAGTTGATGCTACAAATAATACTTTTTTCTTACTCATAAATACCACTCTCTTCTATTAGAGTAAACCACTCTTCGCCAATAACTTCACTAGAGTATTTCATAATACTATTTCTTGCAACCTCTCCTATTTTCTTTCTTTCATCTATATTTTTTATTAAATTTTCAACTTTTAATACCATGGAATCAATATTACGATTTTTAATTAAAAAACCATTTTCTCCACTATGAATCAATTCTCTAGCACCTTCTGCTGAATCAAAAGCAAGACATACTAATCCATGACTCATAGCTTCTATCAATACAATACCAAAGGACTCTGTATAAGAAGTCATTAAATAAACAGAACTTTTATGAAGAATAGAATCAATCTTATCCTTTTTCTGATATCCATGTAAAGTAACAGAATCTTTTAAATGATTATTTTCAATAAATTGTTCTAATTTTTCTCTTTCCACACCATCCCCAATAATATCTAATTTCCAATCAGGATAATCTTGATTAATTTTTAAATAAACTTTTAATAAATCTAAATATCCCTTCTCAGGAGATAATCTTCCAACAGATACAATTCTCTTTTCTGTTAAAGAAGAAACCGTATCAGGAATATGATCAATAGAATTAGGAATATAAATACACATACAAGAACAATTAGCTAATTCCTTTTGATAAAACTTTTGTAATTCTTGTGATACTAAAACTAAATAATCTAATTTCTTAGCACTATTCTTAATATTATTTGCGTATTTATAATTATCATGAAAATGATTATGTTCCCATCCAATCTTTAAAACCCCATCTTTTCCATAATCACTTAACCAATAATTAAAAATATCTCGAGTAGAAATAATAACATCACTATCACAATTCTTAATATATTGGATAATAGACTTTCGTCTTTTATATAATACTTTAAAAGAAAGTGTCCCTTCTTTCATAATAGAAATAGGATTCTTACATTGAAATGCCTTTCTTAAAGTATCATGATTGGGTTTCAAATTAGGATTCAAATAACGAACATGAACCCTTGGATCAAGTTCAAATACACTCGTATCATATAGTTGATAAACTACTGCTATTTCCGTATCATATCTTTGACACAAAATATTAGCTAAGTTAACAACACATTTTTCAATTCCTCCATAACCTAAGTGAAGAGAAAGAATAGATACTTTCTTCATATGAACTCACCTAAAAAAAGTATACCATTTTTTTGAAAGAAATGAAACAAAAAATCCAATTGTATCAAAAGAATCATGATTATTTTCATAATTTTACAAAAAAAAGAATTAATTAATTCTTTTTTTGGTTGTATTATAAATAGTGTTGGTGAGTGTAAATTCACTACACTATTTTTATTTATTAAAAAGACATAGGTTTGATACAATG
>CADBSF010000017.1 GCA_902797265.1 uncultured Erysipelotrichaceae bacterium | reverse complement strand
TGGAAAAAATGCCATATTACTCAACTCTCCTTCAATAACTATTATACCACACAAAAACGGATTCTCATCCGTTCTGTATATCTTAATTTTCCGAACAATTATTGATTATTTTTCCTTAATGTTTTTGCTTGTTCTATTTGAACATCATGACAACATATATTTTTAACATTTTCTATATTGCTTTCTTCTGTACTATCAAGCAAAGTAACATTTCTAGCCCCAAATTCTTCTTTTACTCCGACAAGATATGCTCTTATATACATAAAGGTATCTAATTTTCAAAATTATACCATCTTTAAAGTTTTTTGTGTTGCTATAATCAAGAAACATTCATTTATTTTATTCTATGATTGTTTGGTGTTTCTTCTTTCATATGCGTTAATTCTGGTACTATTTCATACATTATTCCATTCTTAATAATTACTTGTTTATTTTGAGAATTTTGTGTATATTCTATAGAATTTTCCCCTGCTATCTCATCTAAATATATTCTTGAATATGCTATTCTAGCAGATTCATCATATTTAGTTAAAACTTTTAATTGTTCTAATTCTTCAAGAGTAGGTATAATTCTTGAAGCATTCCAAAAAATTTCCGTTCCATATCCAGAAAAACTTATTTCATGAACCATTTCATATTCAAGTTGTGCGTCATCATCACCCTTAATAGTAATTCTTGTTTCCTTATCGGGATAAATAAACTTTCCAAATGGATCATTTTTACTTTTATAGACCTCAATCAAATTTGGAAATTGGTGCTTAATATTATTCCTTATTGAAAAGGTTAACGCAGCTATACTATCAACATCTGAAGTAAAACCATCAAAAATCCCATATCTACCTTTTGGAAAAGCTTCACTTGTTGAAGAAAGTGATAAACTCTCTTCTACTATTTTATCTCCTAAAAATAATAATCGACCTTCTCTATCACGTTGTAGTGGAGTATTTAAATAATTTCTAAATTCATGTCTTTCTTTAAATGTTTGATTATCAGGATTATGTAACCTATTCCTCATTTCGTCAATAATACTTTTTCTAATAATTTTTGGTAATACTATTCTTTTATTTTCTTCTAATGTTTCAGTACCTAAAAGAGTTATTAAACTATGCCCAAAACTTTTTAATGAATTATTATTTAATAAAAGTCTTAACTGTTTTTTATCCAATCTGTTTAGAAGCGGGTCATTTTTTATTTTTTCTTCATCCGAAACAATAATCATTAATTCTTGTTCTTCATTTAGTGTATTAATTACATCTTTTAATTCATCTGGAATAATTACCTGTATATTAGGTATAACTAATCCTTTTAAATAGTATTCACAAATTAGAGCAAACTGTGAACCAATAATTGTATTATAGGTTTCCTTTTCAAAATTTGAAAGATTATCAAAATTATCATTATATTCTAACAGCATTGGATAAATTTTATCCAACAATTTATTTCCACATTCAATACATGCTCTACTTGTTTCAATTTTAGACATTTTAATCAACTCCTAATTATTATTATACCACATTTAGATTCCTTTATATATCAACAAAAAAAGACTTTTTCAAGTCTTTTAAAGGGTATCTAAAAGGTATCTAATTCACAATTTTTCACTTTTCTTCACCTTTATTTTTTCTCAAACCGTTGATATTGCTTACTTTCCGTGGCACTGCTTATATTTCTTACCAGAGCCACATGCGGACCAAATTAGTATATTATCCGTACTTATAATATTATGCGTATTTCTTTTATTTTCAATGGTTTGAGGGCAGGTAACATTTTATATTTTAAGTACTATTTTTGTCATTTTTTATATAAAATATTCATCTTATGTGCACAAAATGTGCACAAATTTCTAGCATATCCTATATTTTCTTTGTCAAACATATTATATATCATATAAGTTGATTAATCAATTTATCTTTATAATTTCATTAATCCAAATATTACCTTATAATCTTCCTCTTTCAGTTTATTTTTTAATACTGTAGTTCTACCAAAATCTGCTTCGTTTACATTTATTATTCTTGCTTCTTTTAATGCACTAAACACTGAATAGAATTTACTTTTATCTTCAATATTTAAGAAGCCAAACCTTGGATTATTATACATTTTAAAATTATCTATCATTTTTGTATGTTCACCAGATAATAATGAGAATAGCATTTTAGGTCCAAATGATATTTTTAAATCTTTATATTTATCTATTACTTCTAGGATTACATTGACTAATTCTATTAATCTATGGCCACATATAAACACATTATGAATATCTATATTTTCATCGTAGAATCTTATGCTTAATTCTTCTTTATCTTGAGTATAATTGTGAGGAAACATTATTGTATTGCACCCTGTTCCATCTGATTTATAATTTGTACATCCTAATACTCTTTGCTCAGAATTGTCATTATTCTTACGTTTTTTTACCACTAGATATCCATCTTCACAATTAGGACATTTTGAAATTGACATCTTACCACCTAATAAGTCGTTTGTTACAAATCCACATACTTCTGGATCATTCGAACATACCCATAGTTTTTTAGCTGCAGTAAAATGCTTATTTTCTCTTCTTTGTAAGGGATAATCACAACACGGACATTTAATCATATTATTCAAATTTTCTACTGGATCTAATTCTTCTCCATCTAAAATAACATTTTTAAATTTATCTTTTATTTCTAGGATAAATTTAGATGGCCTATGTATAGGAGTTATTATAAATACTCTATTTTTTGTTCTTGTTAGAGCAACATAAAATAGTCTTCTTTCTTCAGCATATTCAATATCCTCAGTATCTTTTATTACCAGCTTCATAACAGGATCATCAACTATTTTTGACGGAAATCCTAATATAGCATCTTTTCCATTAATAATAATAACATTGTCATATCCTAATCCTTTAGATGAATGGGCTGTTAGATATGTTATTTTCAAATCCGGATATTTTATTGATCTAATAATTCCATTATTAAATGAGAAATACTTTGATTGATTTCCTAATTGGAATCCTTCAAAACCATATCTTCCTACTAAAAGTACACTTCCATCTTTTCCATTTGTCTTAACAATCATATCTAAAGATTTTTCAATAGCCTGACACATTCTATCAATAGGTTTATCAGTGTCTTCTTTATCATATGTATCTTTATATGACATTAATAATACCGGATCACTAATTGATTTATTAGATTTTAATTCTTTCTTTATTTGTTCGTTGTTTGCCATTACAAAGCCACCGGCAATATCTATTAATTCTTGTGAGTTTCTATATGTCTTAGTTATCTTCAAAACATTTGCATATCCCATCATTTCTTCAAATTTAGTAAATAATTCTACTTTGGCTCCACTAAATCTAAATATTGATTGCCAGTCATCACCAACTGCAATAATTTTTGCATTTGAGCATTTAGACAATCTTTCGCACAAATCAAATCTTTGAAGTGAAATGTCTTGATATTCATCCACAAAAATATAATCATAAGCAAGTTTTTCTCCACTTTCTATTTTATTTTCAAGTATATTTGAAGCATTGTTAATCATGTCTTCAAAATCAATACTATTTGTATTCTTTAATTCAGTCATATATGCTAAATAACACTGATAGCAAATGTTTATAAATAACTTTGTTCTTTCATCTTTTAATGATACTTTCCATTCATCAAATTTAGATGGTGTAAAATTATTAGTTTTAAATCTAGAAATAAATACACATACTAACTGAATAAATTTATTAAAATATTTGTCTTCAATGTTTTGAATAATTGCTTTATATACTTCTTTACTATTTTTAAATTCAAAAGAAATACCTGCTTTTTGAAGTTCTTCTTTTAAATGTGTTATCGTGTCTCTTCCGTCTTTATATTTAGAAAAAGTATATATTAGTTTTGTTCCATGCTGTTTATGGAGTAATATTTTATCATTAACATGTTTTTTATATGTTTCAAGTTCTTCTTCGCTGAATCTAGGATTCTTACCATCTTCAGATATACCAAAATGTTCTAAATATATTTCTTTATCAAACTGTTTAATTAAAAAATCAGGACAATATGGTTTAATAGTATCTTTGAATCCATATTTGTAAATTGGCTCATAATCGTAATCAATTCCGTTAATGAACAAAAAATTTGCTATTTTACACTCTTCTGTGCTTCTAACTTTTTCATCTTTTATTGTTCTTCTATTTGTTTCTTGTTTCTTTTTAAAATCTTCTATTGTTTTAGCTATATCTGATTTCATTGTTGAGCAATCATTCTTGTTTAATTCATTAATTAATAAGGCGAGATTATCTTCTCCCTGCGGAGCTTGCAAATAACTTGCAAAAAATAATAGTATTTTTTTGACGAATTCTTCATCATTAGTATTTTTAAGTAAAAACTTCTTTATTGAAGTAAACATTACATCTCCTGTGGCAATATTATGTTTTTCATCTTCAGAGCCTTTAATTATTGTATTAGCTATTGAATGAAATGTAGAAATAACTACAGGTAACCCTAATTTTTTACATCTATCCTGTAACTCTTTTGTTGCTTTTCTAGTAAAAGATATAATAAGTATCTTATTAGGATCTATATTTTTTTTATCTATTAAGTATTTAACTTTTGCCTCGATAGTAGTAGTCTTTCCTGCTCCTGCTCCTGCAATAACTAAAGTGTAATCTTCGTCAGATAGCACCACTTTTCTTTGTTCTTCATCTAATTTAATATTTGGATCATCTTTTAATAAAATATCATCTAAGTATTGTTTATCAGATTGTATATGACTTAAAACAAATGTATTGTTGTGATTTTCAATTAATACTTTTGTGTTGGTATAAAAATCTATTAATTCTTTTAATTTTGGATAATCTGTTCTATTATTTTTACACCAAGACTGCAAAACAGCCTCATTATCCATCATTAATAATTTTTCATATATTTCTTTATTGGCATCATAAAAATGAATATAATCTTTTCTTGAAATATAATCATCGTTTGATAATAATAAACCAATATTATTCTTATATTCTTCTAATACCTTATACTCAATTGATTCATTTGTATTCTTATTAAAAAATAACATAACCAACACCTATACTTAATTATAGCATAAAAAAGCAGATTTTTTATATCTGCTTACTAATCGTAATATCTTAATATTACGATCATTACAACTTAAAATATTTTATTGTAAATTTTGTTCCATTTTTATTGGATTCAACACTAATAT
>CADBSF010000016.1 GCA_902797265.1 uncultured Erysipelotrichaceae bacterium | reverse complement strand
TATTCCAGCATCCACTTGGGATGTACACTTTAAAACGGGAAGTATTGCTGTTACAAGTGGAAGCGTTACGGGTACTAATGTAACAACAGCCGCAACCATTACAAATGCAACTCAAGTAGATTATGCAGTAAAATTGGCACTACCAGGAGACTTTTATGAGTTTACGGTAGTTGCAGAAAACACAGGAACAATCGATGCAATGATCGATTCTGTATCATCAA
Organism: uncultured Erysipelotrichaceae bacterium; assembly: GCA_902797265.1. Lineage (GTDB taxonomy): Bacteria > Bacillota_I > Bacilli_A > RF39 > UBA660 > UBA3789. The sequence continues at coordinate 12,504 of CADBSF010000016.1, read as the reverse complement.
AATTAGGAACAACAGAGATTACAACAGGAACTTTACCAACTTATATTGATTATTCCGTAACTTATGCTGATGGAATAGCAATTGCACCAAAACACAAACTTTCAAAAAATACAGAAGAAACATACAAAGTAAGAGTTGCTTATAAAACAGATATAGAAGCAAGTGAACTACCACAAACTGCTGAAACACTTAACTTAAATTTCCAAATCAACTATGTACAAGCAGATGATACAGCAGTAGCAAAACCAGTACCATCTATGGAAAATGATTCATGGGAAAAAATAATTAGTAATGTACAAAATAATACAATACCAAGTTATTATACAGTAGGTTCAACAAAAACAGTAGATATGGGAACATTTGGAACTCATACGTTAAGAGTTGCGAATAATTCAACTCCAGCAGAGTGTGCAACGGAAGGATTCTCACAAACAGCCTGTGGATTTGTACTAGAATTTGCAGATATCATCACAACTCATGTAATGAATTCTGATAATAGTGGTTCAACAAATGGAACAGGAAATAAAGGTGGATGGGAATACTCCGAAATGAGAACATATGTAAATAATGATATCTATAATGCCCTACCTTCAGCATTGAAGAGTGCAATAATCGATACGAATGTAGTATCCGGACATGGAAGTAAAGATACCACAAACTTCACAACAACAGATAAATTATATTTATTGTCTGTTCATGAAGTATGGGAAGATGTGGATGGAAATACAAGTTATGGACCAGATTCTTACGATACTGCTTATAATAACACAAGACAATTAGACTATTATAAGAATAATAATGTAACAACATCATCATACGGTGGGGCTAAAAAACAGTATAATGGATCAAAACCTTATTGGTGGTTGCGTTCTGCGCGCTCTAGTAACTACGGCAATTTCTTATATGTCGATAATTCTGGCTATTGGAATAACACTAGTTCTAGTTATACTACTCCCGGCGTGGCGCCAGCTTTCCGAATCTCGTAACTTTGTTCGATAAAGAGACTATATGGTTTGTAGTTTTCATGATAGAACTACTACACTAATATCCGATAACCAAATCCGGATGCAATATTTCGAGCGATACTCAAGTCCTATTCAGACCTTATTAAGGTCTGTTTTTCTATCTAAAGCGAGGACAAAGAGGATGCACCGACAGTCCCAACCTTTTGTGAAACAAAAGGTTGGGAAAATTTAATTTCAAACCATCATTTGAGAACAAAAAGATTGGTAAACAAATCACACAATATAAGGGCATAGTGGGTTTTAGGGGGACTTCTCTGTCCCCCTAAAATATTTTTCTACGAACGAAGTGAGTAAAAAAAATGAAATATTATAATAGAGGATATACTCCTCTTTTTGCTTTCTTCCTACTACTTCTGTAGTAGTAGCGTCTCCTTCATAAAAAAATTAAAAAAATAGTAAATTTGTAAATTGAGGAGATTTTTGTAAATGTCAACATGAAATGTCATAAAAATTTCAATATTAAAATGTCATAGTTTTTTCTTCTTTTGTTTAGGTATTACATTACTTCATTTCATATAGTCAACGACAAGTTCGTTTCACTCATGACTACGTCATCATTGACTATATTCCTTGAAGTAATTTTTTTGTACTAACAAAAGAAGAAGAATATAAAATAATCATTATTCATTATACTTATTAGTTCTAGAATCAGATTCAACTATTTTATCTTTAATTCTATAAGAATTACCTGTAATTCTTATTATATGTGAATAATGTAATAATCTATCTAAAACTGCACTTGCTAAGGTATTATCACTAAACACTTCTCCCCATCTTGAAAAAGGCATATTAGTTGTTACTATTGTTGATTTATTCATATATCTTTTTGTTATTAGTTGAAAAAATAAATTTGATCCTTGATGATCAACTGGTAAATATCCTATTTCATCTATAATTAATACTTTATATTGTGCTAGATGTTGTAATTGTCTATCTAATCTATTTTCTTTTTGTGCTTTATTCAATTTAAGCATTAAATTATGGCAAGTTATAAAATATACACTTTTTCTATGTTTTGCTGCTTCCATTTCTAATGCTACTGCTAAATGGGTTTTCCTACTCCTGGATTTCCTATAAATACTATATTTTCATGATTCTCTATAAATGTTAAATTACTTAATTCTCTTATTTGATTTTCACTTACTGATGGTTGAAATGAAAAATCATAGTCTTCTATAGTTTTTCTAAATGGGAAATTTGATGATTTTATTATCCCTTCTGAAGCTTTATCATCCTTATATTTTATTTCTTCTTTTAATAAATGATTCAGTGATTCAGTTATTGGTGGTGGTTCTTTGCTTATTTTATGATTAATAAAATTTTAAAATACTTGAAATAATTCATTATACTGTTCTTGGACAGTTACTTTATCTAAACTAACTAATTCTTTTGGCATTTTATCTCTTCTTTGTGATAATTATTATCTATTTTTTTATAAAAGTCAATTTCTTTTCATATATTCATAATCTTGTCATAAATTGTATTATAAAATAATCAATTCTTTTAATAATTTCATTATTATTCTTTAAAATATGGTATAATTTTGATATATGGAGGGACTGTCATGAGAGCTATTGTTGTAGCTGGAGGTACAGGTGGACATATTTATCCTGCTCTAGCAATTATTAATAAAATAAAAGAAAAAGAAAAAGACTCTGAATTTCTTTATATTGGAACTGATGATAGAATGGAAAAAGATATTGTTCCTAAAAAAGGAATTCCTTTTGTTGGACTTTCAATGACAGGATTGAATAGGAAAAATATTTTTTCCAATTTCAAAGTATATAGGAAATTTAAAATATGTGTTAAAAAAGCATTAAAAGAAATTGATAGCTTTCAACCAGATGTCGTAATTGGAGCAGGAGGATATATCACTGCACCTGTTTTATATGCTGCCCATAAAAGAAAAATTCCTATCCTAATTCATGAACAAAATTCCATTCCAGGTGTTAGTAATAAATTTATTGGAAATTTTGCCGATAGAATATGTGTTTCTCTTCCTAGAAGTTTGGAATTGTTTCCTAAAAACAAAGTAGTTTATACAGGTAATCCAAGAAGTGAAGAGATAGCTTCTATTGAAATGAAGAAAAAATCTAGTTTAGGATTTTCTAATGATAAGAAATTAGTGATTATTGTAATGGGAAGTTTAGGTAGTACGACTATGACATTAAAACTAAAAGAATTAATACCTGCTTTTTCTAATAAGAATTATCAAGTATTAGTGATAACGGGTAAATCCTATTATGGTGAGTATCAAGATGTAGAGGTATCTTCTAATGTTAAAATTGTTCCTTTCATGGAAGATTTAATTAGTTATTTAAAAGATGCTTCCTTAATCGTATCTAGAGCTGGAGCATCAACGATTGCAGAAATAACAGCGATAGGACTACCTGCTATTTTAGTGCCTTCTCCTTATGTTACTAATAATCATCAATATAAAAACGCTAAAGAATTAGAAGATAACGGAGCTTGCCGAATTGTGGAAGAAAAAGATTTTTCAAAAGAACGAATTCTATCAGAAATAGATAGCTTATTTGATGATGAAAAAGCCTATTCTTCTATGAGAGAAAATAGTAAAAAATTAGGAATATTAGATTCTAGTACTAGAATCTATGAGGAAATTAGAAAGATAATCAGGTGATCATTATGGAAGAAATCATCCAAGAAATAAAAGATAGTAATTTAGGTAGAATAGAAGAGAATGTTTCTTTAAAAAAATATACAACTTATCGATCTGGTGGAACGGCTAGATGTATTGTATATCCGAAAGACATTCCTAGTTTGGTTACTATTTTGCGAATGCTTCAAAATCAAAAGATCGATTATAAAATAATTGGTAATGGATCGAATCTATTATTCAGTGATAAACCTTACGATAAAATATTAATTAAATTAAGTGAATTTGATTGGATAGATTTTTTTGGAAGAAATAAAGTTCGTGTTGGAGCTGGCTTTCCTTTAATAAAACTATGCATAATGGCAATGAAAAAATCTCTTACTGGATTAGAGTTTGCATCAGGTATTCCTGGTACAGTTGGTGGTAGTATTTTTATGAATGCTGGTGCGTATAAATCTGATATGGGATATATTGTTCAAAGTGTTAAGATTTTAACAAAGGATTTACGTATCATTAATTTAGAAAATAAAGAGATGGACTTTCATTATCGAAGTTCTTATTTACAAAAACATCCAGGAACCATTTGCTTAGAAGTTGTATTAAAACTACATAAAGGAAAGAAAGACGCAATCAATGAAGTAATGCAAGAAAGAAGAGAAAGAAGATTAGCTTCTCAACCTCTTGAATATCCTTCAGCAGGAAGTGTATTTCGTAATCCAGAAGGAAACTTTGCAGGGAAATTAATCGAAGATGTTGGATTAAAAGGTATGAAACATGGTGGCGCAATGATTAGTGAAAAACATGCAAATTTTATTGTGAATTATAAAGATGCTAGTAGTGAAGATATTAAATATTTAATGGATCTTTGTAAAAAGAAAGTAAAAGATGAATTTGATATTGATTTAAAAGTAGAACAAGAATTGGTAAATTGGGAGTAATTATGGCTAAAAAGATAATAAAGAAAAGGAAATTAAAACTTCATAATCTATTATTAGTACTATTTTTATTAGGAGTACTTTCTTTTTCTGTTTATCTGTTATTAGCTATTCCAGTAAAAAATATTATTATAAAAAATACTACCTATCTAAATGATGATATGATCTTAGAATTAGGAGGAATTAAAGACTATCCTAAATTTTTTCTTACAAGTAGTCGAAAAGTAGAAAAGAAAATTAGTCAATCTCCTTATATTGATTCTTGTAAATTAAAGAAAAAATTAGGTTTTATATTTGTTCTAGATATTGTTGAAAATCAAGCACTATTTTATGATACTTCTAAGAATAAATATATATTTGATAACTTAGAAGAAATCGAAGAAACAGAGTATTCTTTTTCTGTTCCAAGGCTTATGAATTATGTACCCGATCAAAAATACTCTAAGTTTGTTGACGGAATGAAAAAAATAGATTCTACTATATTAAATCGGATTAGTGATATTGAATATCAGCCTAATGATTTTGATAAAGATCGATTTTTATTATATATGAATGATGGGAATATGGTTTATTTAACTCTAACGAAATTTAAGATGATTAATCATTACGTTGATGTTTTAACAAGATTAGAGAATCATAAAGGAATATTATATTTAGATAATGGAAATCATTTTCAAATAATGGAATAATTCTTGAAAGAAAGGTGAGATTATGACAAAGAAGTTTTTTCAATATATACTCATAACATCTTTCTTTTTTGTTGCTTTAGTTTTTATTTTTACATTATCTAGAGGAGATACTTTTGTTAATTATGGATTTAGTTATGCTGTTAGTAGAGGAGAAATACCATATCTTGATTATAATATGGTAATTACTCCCTTTGCTCCTTTTTTCTATTCTATTTTTTTGTTTTTCTGTAAAAATATATTAGTATTTTATTTGGAACAAGCTATTTTATTATCTGTTTTATATTTTCTTTTAGGAAAATTGCTAGGAAAAAAGAGACTATTGTTTCTTCTTATTTTATTAATTCCTTATCCTATCGCAATGGTATCGACCATATTTCCTGGATATAATTTTTTAATCATATTCTTGTTTTTCATTTTTATTTATTGTTTTCAAAAAAAGAAGAATTCCTATTTATTAGGTATCTTATTAGGACTAATTTTTTGTACAAAGCAAACAATAGGAATACTATTATTTCTTCCTACATTCTATTATTTATTTCAGGATAGAAAGAAGTTTATGAAAATGACAATTGGTTATTTATTACCGATATTATTATTAGTTAGTTATTTATTCATAACCAATTCTTTTTCTTCTTTCTTTGATTTATGTTTTTTAGGATTATTTGATTTTGGAAGTAGTAATACAAACATAAATCTATTTTATTTTCTTTTATTTTTTATCGGAGAAGGTTATCTGATTTATCGTATTTATAAAGACAAAAATAATCTATTACTCTATTATGCAGTTTTATTAGGAAGCCTTATTCTTCCAATTATTGATTATTATCATGTTAGTTTATTCTTAGTGATATGTTTTTATTTCTGGTTAGAGAATATTACGGTAAAAGAAAAATGGTATTCGAAAATAATCATTATGATTGTAAGTATTTTAGTAATTTGGAGTTTTGTTTCTTGGAATTATTTAGGAGGACTTAATATTTCTCATTTTTCCAATTTTAGTTTTGTGATTAATCGAAAAGAATATAATGAAACTAGTAAAAAATTAATTCAATATACCAATTCATTAAAAAAACCTGTTATCTATTTTATGAGAGGATCTGAAAATTATTTCTATAAGATTACTAGAAATTTAAAACTAGATTACTTTGATTTGCCTAATCAAGGAAACTATGGGTATAATGGAGTAAATAAAATGAAGAAAAAAATTGAAAATGTTCATGATACTTATTTTGTTATTGATCGAGTATTAGTTAAGAATCAAGATAGTAATCAACAATATATCAAAGAATTAGGACAATATGTTGTAGAAACAAGTAAGAAGACTCAAACAATAGGAGTTTATGATATTTATTATAAGGAGTAGTTATGAAAGTTATTAAAAAATATGGAATCTATTTTTTTATCTTTTTATTCTTTATCTTATTACTTAGTGTAATATGTTTTGAAAAAACATCTTTTGATTTTTTATGGTCTTATGGATTTAGTCATGCGATTCGTATGGGAGAAATTCCTTATTTAGATTTTAATACTATTTCAACTCCTCTTTATATTATTTTTATGTCCTTATTTTTATTCATCAAAGATAGTTTTTTCTTTTTTATTGTAATTCAATCTGCTTTATGTACTTTTTTTATCTATTTATTATATCGATATATTGGAAAAAAGAGTTGGATTATTTTATCGATTCTATCTTTTCCTTTCTTTATCAGTTTTGTAGGTACTTATAATTTTTTTGTATTATTCTTTCTAGTTTTATTATTTTATATGGAAGATAGGAACAAAAGTGATTTTAAGATAGGGATAATATTAGGACTTTTATTCTTATCAAAGCAAACAATAGGGGGAGTTGTTTTATTTTTTAATTTATTATTTTTATTTGATAAAAAAAGAATTGGGAAACGACTTCTTGGTTTTTTCATACCTCAAATCCTTTTTTGTATCTATTTATTAATAACCAATAGTTTTGCTTCCTTCTTTGATTTATGCTTCTTAGGACTATTTGATTTTGGTTCTCGTAATGGTGGAATCAAACCAATTACAATTCTTTCTATCCTTATGTTTTTTTCTATCTTTCTATTTTATTATAAAAAGAAAGATATCAAATGTAGTTATGTACTAGGAGCTTTCTTTTTTCCATTTCCTATTTTTGATCTTTATCATTTTATTTTATTTTTAGGAATCTATGTCTTATTTCTGATTACTAGTTTTTCTTTTTCTTGGGAGAGGTTTGTTAAATTATCGGGGATTCTATTCTTATTCATCTTATTATTTAATGTATTGATAAAAATAGATTATTACCAAGATTTAGTATTTTTAGATATCAATCATTTTGAACATTATTTGGTTCAAAAGAAAGATAAAAAGAAATTTCAAGATTTATATCTGAAATATCGTTCTTATCCAAATGCTATTATGATAGGTACAGAAGGAATGTTAATAGATGTGGCATCTAATAGGAGGATTACTTATTTTGATATGCCACTTACTGGTAATTATGGATATCAAGGTACTAAGGGAATGATTGCAAAGGTAAAAAAGATGCATGATCAAGTATTCTTTTTGAATCAATGTCATTATGAAGATTTAAAAGATGAAACTCAACTAGATTATCAATTGCTTCGATATGTTATTCAAAATAGTGAAGAGATTGATAAGATTGGTTGTTACCACATTTATTATAAGAAATAAGTAGAGGAGTTATCATGAATCAAAAAAGAGAAAAACAATTCTTTATATTACTAACTATATTCTATGTTCTATTGATAGGATTTCTCTTTTTTTGTCATGAAAATTGGCGAGATGAAGCACAAGCTTATTTATTATGTAGAGATATGAATTTATTTGATCTAATTAAAAATGTTAGTTATGAGGGACATCCTATTTTCTATTATCTCTTGTTATTTCCTTTTGTGAAATTAGGTATGGGACCAAAAATTGTTAATATTATTTCTTTACTTTTCATGACGATGTCAGTTATTCTTATTTTTTTTCAATCAGAACTTCATCCTCTTCAAAAGATTAGTCTTGTTATTTCCTATCCTGTTTTATATGAATATAGTGTTATTGGAAGAAGTTATTCCCTTGTTTTTTTCTTATTAGTTTGTTACGGAATTCTTTATTCAAAAAGAAGAGAACATCCCATCTTATTAAGTCTTATTTTAGGTCTATTATGGAATACTCATCTTTTACTATCTGGTTTTGTTGGAATACAAAGTATATTCTTATTAAAAGAATACTTTCAAAATAAGAATATGTTGAAAGAGAAAGAGAAAAAAAAGATTAGAATTGCTTTCTTTCTACTCTTTCTTTTTGGATTATTCTTTATTCTTCAATATCTACCAAAAGTATTTTTATCAGATGGTATGAGTTTTGGAGATAATATTTCTTTTATTCAAATCTTATTTATTGGTGTTATCTTCTTATTTAATCTTAGTTGTAGTACTAATAATATCATGATTATTTTCTTAATTGTAATAGTATCTTTTCTTTTTTATCAAATAGTTAAGAAAGAGAAAAAAATTCCTTTTATTTATCTCTTTTCCATTCTTTTTATTGTTGGAATTGTTTCTATTACTTTAAAAGGAATATCTATTTATATTCTTTCTTTATCGTTTAGTATTTATTGTTGTTGCATATTGATGGTTTCTAATAAAATAAATAGTAATCGAATAATAAAATACTTAATGATAATGATTTCTCTTTTTTCTATTCCAATTCTTTATCAAATTTATCAGTTAGATATCAATTCAAATTATTCTAATAGTAAAGAGTTATCTCTTTCTATGAAAACGATTCCTAAAGATAGTATTATTCTTTGTGTAAGTGATAGTATTTGTTCTTCAGTAATTCCTTATGATAATCATAAATATTATGGAGTAAGAAGTAGAGATTATTTTACTTATATAGTTTGGAATCAAAAAAGAGAAGGAACAATTTCTTATTCTTCTATTTATCAGTTTATTGATAAGAATGATTCCATCTATTATCTTTATACAGGATATTCAAAGGATGATGATATCTTCTTAAAAAAGATAAAAGAAAAATATTCTTTAAAGAAGATTTATCAATCTAAAGTGAAGTCTTATTCTTTTGAAAATTATCAACTCTATCAAATAAAGAAGTTTCACTCTTAATTCTTTCTATTATGATATAGACAATCATTTCTTATTTTGATAGAATTTTCTTAGGTGGTTATCAGTGAAAATTGTAATTATTGGAGCTGGTCCAGCAGGACTATCTTGTGCGCATCATTATTTGAAGAATAATAAAAAAGATGAAGTAATCCTTTTGGAAGAGAGTGATTGTGTAGGGGGAATCAGTAAAACAATTTCTTATCATGAAAACAAGATGGATTTAGGAGGACATCGATTCTTTACAAAAAATCAAGAAGTATTAAAATTATGGTTTGATATTCTTCCTTTACAAGGGAAACCTGCTTTTGATGATAAACTACTAGGTAGTAAAAAGAATTATGATGGAGTATTAGATCCTGAAAAAATAGATGAAGTAATGCTTGTAAGAAATCGAGTTTCAAGAATATATTATCAAAAGAAATTATTTGATTATCCCGTTAATTTTACGTTTCATACGATACGTAAGATGGGATTGATAACTACTATTAAATGTGGTTTTAGTTACTTAAAAGCTTTGCTTTTTAAAAAGAAAGAAAAGAATTTAGAAGATTTTTATATCAATCGATTTGGAAAACAATTATATGAAATGTTTTTTAAAGGATATACAGCCAAATTATGGGGAAGAACACCAAGTGAAATTGATTCTAGTTGGGGAAGTCAAAGAGTAAAAGGAATCTCAATTCGAAAAGTACTATTGGATTATTATAAAAGACTGTTTCATGTTAAAAATAAAAATAGAGAAGTAAGTTTAACAGACTATTTTTATTATCCAAAATATGGACCAGGAGAATTTTATGAAGAAATGGCCAAAAGAATTATTAAAATGGGAGGAACGATTCTTCTTCAGTCTAAGGTTACTAAAATAAAGAGAGATTCTAATCACATAAAAGAAGTAGTTTATCTCAACCAGAATAAACGTCATACACTTTCTTGTGATGTTTTAGTGTCTTCTATGCCAATGAAAGATTTATTGGAGATTATGAATCAAGTTCCAAAAGAAGTATTACAAGTAGCGAAGAATTTACCGTATCGTGATTTTATTACAATAGGAGTTCTTGTTGACCATTTAGATATTAAAAATGATAGAAATAATAATACAATTCATCATAATATTTCTGATAATTGGATATACATACAAGATACAACAGTAAAAGTTGGAAGAATACAAATCTTTAATAATTGGTCTCCTTATCTAGTAAAAGATCCGATTCATACTATTTGGATTGGAATGGAATATTTCTGTAATGAAGGAGATTCTTTTTGGAATTTAGAGGATTATCAGTTAAAAAAAATTGCTTCAGAAGAATTAGAAAAGATTGATTTTTTTCATGGAAAAGTAATGAATATGAAAGTCATAAGAGTAAAAAAAGCCTATCCTGCTTATTATGATAGTTATCATAATATTTCTATGGTAAAAGAATTTATTGAAGGAATATCGAATCTTTATTGTATTGGAAGAAATGGTACTCATTCTTATAACAATATGGATCATTCTATTTTAAGTGGGATGATAGCGTCTCATTTAATCCAAACTCATTCTCATGATTTAAGCAAATTATGGAATGTTAATGTTGATAAAACTTATCAAGAAGAAAAATAGAGGAGAAAATATGGAAAAAAATACACAAAAAAAAATTAGTATTTGCTTTCTGATATTATTAATATCTATCAGCTTTTTTTTAGTGCTTTGTTTTCACATTGATAGTGACTATTTTTGGCATATAAAAGCAGGAGAGTATATGTTCAAAAATGGAATACTACATCATGATGTATTTTCCTGGTTTGTTCAATCTAAGTATTGGATGAGTCATGAATGGTTATTTGAAATCATTCTCTATTGTTTAAAATGTATTTTTGGAAAAAATCATGTTTTCTTCTATAGCTTTTTTTCTGTACTAGGATTATTTTCTATTTTTTATTTTTCTAATCGAAAAAATATTATAAAGAATATTCCTTATACTTTAATCTTATTTGTATTTTTAGTTCTCATGATGATTCCTTTTATGAGTGCTAGACCTCATCTACTTAGTTTTTGTTTTTTATCGCTTACGATTTCCTTTTTATATGAATATTATCAGAACGAACAATCTAAGAAACTATTCTTTTTACCAGTGATTTCTATTTTATGGAGCAATATACATGGAGGAAGTAGTAATCTAATCTATCTTTTCTGTTTCCTATTTGCTTTCATTGGATTATTTTCTTTTCGTTTTTCAAAAATAGAAGCAGAAAGAATATCAAAAAAACAAATCAAAACCCTTCTTTTGATAGGATTTTTATGTATCATTGGAATAACAATTAATATTCATGGATTAAAAATGTTACTTTATCCCTATCAAAATATGATGGATACTACTATGATTGCGAATATTAAAGAATGGCAACCTACTAATCTTAGTAGTCTTTATCATTATGTTTATTATCTCTTTATTTTAGGAGTTCTTCTTACTATGATTATTAGTAAGAAAAAGATACAATTGATAGATTTTATTCTATTTTTATTAGCTATTTATTTAGGATTAAAAAGTGTAAGATTCTGGATGTATACTTTTATTCTTATCTATCCTTTTATTTTTTCTTATGTTTCTAAGAAAAAGATAGATAAGAATACAAGTATTATGATTCTTGCTCTTTCTACTTTCTTACTAGTTTCTTTTTTGATTACTCCTAAGAATATTCCTAATCATTTATATTTGAATGATGAAATTATTTTAATTCTTCAAAAAGAAAAACCAAAGAGATTATTCAATATGTATGATTATGGAGGAGAATTAATTGATCAGGAAATAAAAGTATTTATAGATGGAAGAGCAGATTTATATGGAAAATATAATTATCAAGACTATTTAGATATTTGTAATTTAAGGAGTAATACGATAGAATTAATTCAAAAATATCAATTTGATTATTATTTCGTATCAAATGAATATCCTATTTCCTTTTATTTAAATAGTTCTAGTCAATATGAAAAACTTTATTCGAATAAAGAATTCTCTCTTTATCGAATAAAAGATTAGAAAATAATTTTATACAATACATAGTGACCCCCTGAGTTACTATGTATTTTTGTTTTGTAGTATAATATATGACTATTAGAAAGGAGGT
>CADBSF010000015.1 GCA_902797265.1 uncultured Erysipelotrichaceae bacterium | reverse complement strand
TTTCCATCATACCATTATCCATACTATTACCTTTTCTAGACATACTTTGTTTTATACCTTTATTTTTTAATTTTTGCTGATAAGATTCATGTTGATATTGCCATCCTTGATCTGAATGAAATATTAATCCTTCAAGGTTATTGTTTTTATTGAATGCTTTATTAAGCATATCATTTATTTGTTCTAAATTAGGTGATTTAGAAGTATTATAAGATATTACCTCGCCATTAAATCCATCAAATATTGGAGATAAATAACATTTCTCTCCACGTAAGTTAAATTCTGTAACATCTGTATACCTTTTTTCATTAGGATTTTCTGCATTAAATTCTCGTTATATTAAGTTATCAGCTATTTTCCCAACTGTACCTTTATAGGATGATTATTTCCTTTTATTTCTTTTTAAAGGTTTTAATCCTAGCTTAACCATTATTCTATAAACTTTCTTGTGATTTACTTCATATCCTTGATTTCGTAATTCTAGCATTATTCTACGATAACCAAATCTTTCTTTATTATTAGTAAATATTTCTTTTATTTTATCTATAATTTCTTTATTTTTATTATCTTTATCTGTTTTAGATAAAGTATAATAGTAAACTGACTTAGCTAAACCTGATACTTTTAGAAGAATCTTTAGTGGGTATATTAGCCAAAGTTCAGAAACAACACTTACTTTTTCTTCTGTTGTCGATTCTTCCTTGCTTGAACAACGGCTTTTATTTTTTTTGAGTATTCAAGCTCCGCTTTTAAATATAAATTTTCTTCTTCTAATCGTTTGATTTTTTCTTTATCTGTTTCATTTTCTTTTTTCTTTGTAACTTTTGGCATAGCTGACCGACCTTGCTTTCGTTCAACTATATTATACCCATTTTCTTTATATTTGGAAATCCATGTTGATAACATGCCTTTACTTAATAATCCCTCATCAATGGCAACAGATATTAATGATTCATGATTATATAAAACTCTTTTAATAATTCTTTCTTTCTCTTCTTTCAAATATTTTTTGTTATTTTTACTTTTTAATATCTTATATCCGTGTTTATTAATTAAACTTATTAAATATTCAACAACGGCATGATTAACATTATATTTTGAACATAGACTAGAATATGACATTCCTTTTTTTCTATCTTTATATAAATTTATTTTATCTTCATAACTTAACTTTGACATATAAAAACCTCGTTTTTTTTTTTGTCCAAGAAAGGGGGTTCATATCATAACTCCGTGTTTTTGTCGTGATATAAAATATATAATATTTAAATAAAAATAAAAGACTTATTTCATTTTTACTATTTGAAAACTGAAATAAGTCAAATAAACATTGATTATTTTTACAAAACGGAATTTAGTCTAAAAATTAACGATATTTGTGCTATAATCTATAATAGGTGATACTATGATCGTAAAACAATTCAAAAATCTAGATGAACAAATAGAAATATTACGTCATAAGGGATTAATAATTCGTAATGAAAAGTATGCAAAAAAAATACTTCTAAGAGAAAACTACTTCTTTTTAAATGGTTATAGACACTTGTTCTTAATATCGGAAACCAATAAAGTTTATAAAGAAGGAACTACTTTTGAAGAATTATATAGTCTATTTCTATTTGATAGATCTTTTCGAAATGTAGTATTTAAATATTTATTGGTAATAGAAAATAATTTAAAATCAATTATTTCATATCAATTATCAAAAAAATATGGTTACCGTGAAAGAGATTATTTAAAAGAAAATAACTTTACGAATGCTCCAGAAAAACAAGCTCAAATTAATGATTTATTAAAAAAGATGAAAAGACAAATTAGAGTAAATGGATCTCAACATTCGGCAACACAACACTATGCTTCTAATTATGGGTATATTCCATTATGGATCTTAGTAAAAGTATTATCCTTTGGAATCGTTAGTGAAATGTATCAAATATTAAAAGAAGAAGATCAAAAAGAAATATCCAATATCTATCAAATAAATGATGATACATTAAAAGTATACTTACCAATTCTTGCAAACTACAGAAATCTATGTGCTCATGAAGATATCTTATATGAAAACAAAACACAAAAAGCAATAGACGATACGGTTTATCATGATTTATTAAAAATACCTAAAGAAAATGAGGAATTTATCTATGGAAAAACAGATTTATTTGCACTAATTATTATCATGAAACAAATGCTAGATAAAGAAGATTTCAAAAATATGGTATTAGAAATGAATAATGTAATAGAAACCTTGAATTATAACTTACAAACGATTAAAATAAATGATGTACTAAATCGAATGGGATTTCCTCTAAATTGGAAAGATATCTCAAGAATTGAAAGGAGTATAGAAATAGATGAATAGTAAGAAAAAAGAATATATAAAAGAAGCTTCTCTAATTATTATTTCTTTCTTACTAGGTGGACTTGTCATGTATTTAGTAATTATCTCTATTCCAAATTTTAATCAGAAGAATACAATTGTTTATGAAAAGAATTCAATTAATTCTGCTATTGAGAAAGTATATGATTCTGTCTTCTATGTACAAGGATATTATAATGATAATAAGAATAGTAGTGGTACAGCATTTGCTTATAAAACAGATAATAATTATGGTTATTTATTAACAAATGAACATGTTATTGGTACTAATAATAAGGTTATTGTAACAAACTCCAAAGACTTAGAAGTGGAAGCTACGATATTAGGAAAAGATGAATATTTAGATTTAGCAGTATTACGAGTAGAAAAAAAATATGTAATAAAAACCGCAACTTTTGGTAATAGTGAGAAAGAAAAAATAGGAAATACGGTTTTCACAGTAGGATCTCCTTTAGGATATAATTATAGAGGAAGTGTATCATCAGGAATTCTATCTGGAAAGAATCGTCATGTAACAACATCAACAACTTCATCAACAACGAATGATGTAATGATGCAAGTACTACAAGTAGATGCTTCCATTAATCCAGGTAATAGTGGAGGACCACTATTAAACATAAAAGGAGAAGTAATAGGTATCTGTACTTTAAAACTAGTAAAAGAAGATATTGAAGGAATGGGATTTGCTATTCCAATAGAATATGCAAAAGCTCATATCGATTCCTTAGAAAAAGGGGAAGAAATAAAATGGCCAAAACTAGGAATTAATATGGCTAATGTAAATGATACAGCTGCTTTATTAAGAAATGATATTCCCATCAATATAGATGTTGAAGAAGGAGTAGTAGTAACTAGTACAGAAAAATCAATGAATCTAAAAAAAGGAGATATTATTATTAAAGTAAATAATAATAAAGTAAAAGATATTCCTACTTTAAGATATGAAATCTATAAGTACAAAAGTGGTGATACCATTCAATTAACTTTTATAAGAAATAATCAAGAGAAAAAAGCCAATGTTACTTTATCATAAAAAAAAGCTTCATTAATTTGAAGCTTTTTTCATTCTTGTTCCCATATAGACTCCAATAGAACCTAATAGAATAAAGATAATACCAATTAATATAGATTTATGATTTCCAAAGAAAGAAGTATCTTGTGAAGGATATAAAGGATCATTTCCCATAGTAATAGATAATATCTTTCTTCCATCTACGGTAAATTCAATACAATCCTTATTAAGAGCATATCCACTAGGAGCATTTAATTCACATAGTTTATAATTTCCATCTTCTAAATGAGTATAATGAGGAACTGCACTCGTTACCCAAGTATCTTTTATTTCTGGATTATCAATATTAGTAATTTCTAAAGTTGCTCCTGGAAGTTCTTTTTTAGTAGAACTATCAATCTTACTAATTTTTTCAAAATTATTTAATTGGAAAGAAACTCCATCAATCATATAAGGAATATCGCCAAATAATATATCAGAATATTTTTGAGTTTTATTCTTATTAATTAAACTTCCTGTAGTAGAATTAGTTACTCGATAAGAATATGCACCATCCTTAAAGAAATATCCAAATACAGTAATTTTAACACTAGTTAAATCCATCTTAGATAAATCTTCATTTAAAGGAACAACTATTCTAAATGAACCACTCATTTTAGAAGTATCCGTTATTTTATTTCCATTTGTATCAGTTATATATGCTCCATAGTGATTTGGATCAGTTATTTCTAATGTATAATACATAAAGTTATTAGCTTCATATACAGGGGTTATTATATCAGTAGTTAATTCTTTAAATTCAGCATCAATGACATAGGTTACCTTCTCATTACTAATAGTAAAGTTTGGAGTAGTAGTAGCTCCTGTATAATTCTTAGCATCATCTACTAAAGTAAGAATATGTTTTAAATACTTAAAATTACTTTTCTCACTAGCTTGATTAATAGTAGAACGAACTGCACTAGCATCAATTGCATTAGAAGAACTATCAGTAAAAGTACAACCTCCATTAGCGCAATAAGTAGTTTGATTATTTTTAGTTTCATAGATATATAACCATAAAGCTACTTGAGTTACATAGAATTTTTGTTTAACTGTAAGATTCTCACTTCCAAATACAGTATTTACTGTATTAAATTTATTATATCCATGATTTAGGATAAATTGGATTCCTTTATCATTGATAGTAGTAGGATTTCCATTTACTAGTTCAAAAGTTTCACTATTCTTTTTAGGTGTTTCTAAGTTTTTCATTAATAGATAATGTGGTGTAGCACTATCAGAAATACTAGGAACAACAAAATTATGAGAATATTGATTGTTACTTCCTAAAGCGTCTCCTACATAATTAATCGTATCACTTCCGTAAATGGAAGAAAAAGTACTACTTGGTAAGCTAGGTTGATAGCTACCTGTTTTAATCGCAAAACTAATCTTCATAGATTGAAGAAAGAATCCTCCCCCTAATAATAACATCACTACTACAAAACAAGGTAATAGTCTCTTAAAATTTCTCTTCATTTTTATCATCACTCCTATTATATATAAAGTATAACAAAAAATGATACAGATTTCAATACATAGATAATAATTAATGATAATGGAACAATAATTATACATAAAATAGAAATGATAAAATTATTTTTAGTAGAATAATAATCGCCTAAGCATAAACTAATATAGGTGATGGAAATGAATGATAATTTAATCATAATAGATGCTGGTCATGGAGGAATAGATAGTGGAGCAATAGGAAATAATCTACAAGAAAAAGATCTAAATTTAAAAGCTTCTCAATATCTATATAATCGATTAACAGAATTAGGAATACCTACTATTATGACAAGAAAAGATGATGAATATTTACCAAGAGAGAAAAGAGTAAATAGAATTAAAGAAATAGTAAGAAATAATCCCAATAAAAATATTATATTAATCTCAAATCATATGAATGCAGGAAATGGAGAAGGAGCAGAAGTAGTTTACTCTTTAAAAAATAATTCTACTCTAGCAGATTTAATATTAAGTAATATAGGAAAAAAAGGACAAATAGAAAGAAAAGTTTATCAAAGAAGATTACCAGAAAATCCTAATTTAGATTATTATTATATCTTAAGAGAAACAAATACCAATGAACCATTATTAGTAGAATATGGATTTATTGATAATAAGAATGATTCCATGAAATTAAAAAATAATTTATTAGACTATGTAGAAGGAGTAGTAGAATCAATTGCTTCTTATTTAGGTTATAATTATAATAATCTTATAGAAGAATATATCGTACAAAAAGGAGATACATTATATTCTATATCAAGAAAATATAACATTCCAATCGAAGAATTAAAAAGAATCAATCAGTTAGAAGGAAATAATCTATCAATAGGACAAACCATAAAATTAAAAGAGTCCAATATGGAAGATACTTATACTGTTCAAAAAGGAGATACTTTATTCGCTATAGCTAGAAAATATAATACAACTACAGATTATTTAAAAGAATTAAATAATCTAACAACAAATACTTTATCAATAGGACAAATATTAAAAGTACCAAATACTTCAGAAGAAATAATAGAAGAAGAGGAATATGATATTTATACAGTAGAAAAAAATGATAGTTTATGGAAAATATCTAGAAAATATGATATTCCTGTAAATCAATTAATAGAAATAAATAATTTAAAAGATTTAACTCTACAAATAGGACAAAAATTATTAGTACCGAAACAAGAAGAAAAAATCTATATTGTTGAAAATGGAGATACGTTATGGTCTATTGCGAAGAAGAATAATATTAGTGTACAAGAATTAAAAGAATTAAATAATTTAGAGAATAATCTATTATCAGTAGGACAACAATTATTATTATAATAAACAATTATTATGATAGAATAGAAATAGGAAAGGATTTATTATGTTTATATTTAATAGAAAAAAGAAAGAGAATTTGTTTGAAATAAAATATGAGATGTCATCAGGAATCCCTTTTAAATGGGAACATGAAATAGAAGATAAGGAAATCTGTGAATTTGTAAAAAAAGAAGTAACGGGAGAAAAAACAAAAGAACCTATTTGTGGTGGTCCAATAGAAATAACATATTATTTTAAAGGATTAAAAGAAGGTACTACAAAAATAATCTTCAAATATATTAATTTTGCAGATAACTATGTATCAGAAATAAATGAATATCAAATATCAGTAGATAAAGAATTAATTATTACACTTATCTCGAAAGAAGAAAAAAGAATGAATTAAAAAGAGTAGACTATGTAAGAGTAACATAGTCTACTTTTTTGAAGTTATCTACTATCTAGTTTTTAAATATGGCTTTTTAACATCTTCTACGAGATTAGCAGTAATTCCAATATCAAATGGTTCTCCTGATAAAATAGCCTCTTTAAAATCTCTAAATGTTTCTGGACCATTAAATTCAATTCCATTATCTCTCATTCTTGAAACAATTTTACTATAACGAACATATCCTTGTCTACCCATGGAACCACCATAATAATCAATTTTATTCGTTTGTTCTCCATCTTGATGAGTAAGAACATTTCCAGTATAGAAACGAACAACATCAATTAATGGTTGAGCATTCTCTCTAATATGATGATCACTATCAACATCTTCCTTATGGTAAATTAAGCCAAGAGCTAGATTCAATGTAATAGTATCAAAAGAACAATAACGAGAATAACTTTCAGTAGCGTCGCAAAGTTTTTCTTCAATTAAATCATAAGATTCAGGTGAATCAGCACCTTGAATACGATAGCTAAATTTCTTTTCTTCTTCACGAACTTCTCCGTTATTGAAAAAACAAACATATTCAACTTCGTTTCCTTGTTTAGCTTCTTTAAGTTTATCTAATAATGTTTTTCCCAACTGAAACCCTCCTTTCCTATAATATGTTTGATAGGCCTCCAAACAAGTTTGTATTATAGTACAACCTATGATATAATTAAAATACATATTTTTTATATCTAATATAACTAATAGTTATGGGGTGAGGTATGAAAACAAATTTAGAATTATATAAAGTATTCTATTATGTAGCAAAGAATAAAAGTATTACACAAGCAGCCAATGAATTAATGGTAAGTCAACCTGCTGTAAGTAAATCCATTAAAGTACTAGAAAGAGATTTAAATACAACTTTATTTAATAGAAATAAAGATGGAGTATCCTTAAATCAAGCAGGAGAACTACTATATAACAAAATAAAAAAAGCGATCGAATTAATTATCTCTGCTGAAGAAGATGTTACTAGTCTTAACAATATGGAACAAGGAACAATCAACATAGGAGCAGGAAATACAATTATGCAGAGATATTTAATGCCTTATATAAAAGAATTTCATAAACAATATCCAAATATCAATGTTATTGTTCATACGTTAGTAACAGATGAATTAATGAAAAGAGCACAAATAGGTCTTGTCGATATGGTATTTACTCATTTACCGAATACCATACCCAATAATTATGAAGTAATCAAAATAAAAGAATTACATGATATACTAGTAGTAGATAAAGATAGTAGTTATATAAATAAAACTATTAGTAAAAAAGATTTAAAGAAACTACCATTAATTCTCTTACCTTTTAATGCCAGTAATAGAAAAAACTTTAATAAGTTTTGTCAAAAAAATAATATTGTCATTAATCCACTAATGGAGATAGGAAATGAACTAATCATAGAAGACTGTGTTTTAAATGGTTTAGGAGTAGGTTTATCTGTAAGAGAATATGTACAAAATAAACTAGATCAAAAAGAATTATTTGAATTAAATACTTCTTTTCAAATAGAGCCAAAATATCTTGCTTGTTTAGTCGATTCCAATCGAATGAATAATATCATTATTAAGAATTTTTTAAAATTACTAAAATAAAAAAGAGCCTAGCTCTTTTATTGGTTATAATCTGCTAAAGATACATATGCTTGTGAAGTTAATTCTTGATTACCTTGCAAATCTTTATATATCGTTAATAAGTAGATTCCTTCAGGTTTAGAATCATCTGGTCTACCAAAACATAAAACGGCATAATTAGTACCAGCAACAACTTGTTTTGCTACGGTAGCAATTGGATAATAAGTGATACCTTGAACGTTTTCAACAGCTTTATCAAAAATATTTTGAATATCTTCTTCTAACATAATTGGTTTTCCAGGAATAGAAACATTCCATCCACCAGATAAGTTTTCTGAAGTATTAGAAATATCTTTACTTGCATACTTAGAAACAACAAAATCACTTACTCTAGTAAGAGATGCATTATTATTTAAATCGTTATAAACAACTACGATTTTATAAGATGCATTTTCTTCGTTTCCTTGTTCATATCCCTTTGCTAAAAACATATAGTTAGTACCAGCAACAACTTGTTGTCCAAGTAAAGCAACAGCTTTAAGTTCTAACTCAGTATAATCTTTAACAGCTGCATCAAATGCATTTTGTTCTTTTTCTTCTAATAATTGAGATGAATTAGTAAGAACAGTTTCCCAACCTCCAACAACTGGTTCATCTACTGGTTCTATTATTTTTTTCTCTTCCTTTTTTTTGCAACCAACTAAGGCTACACATAGTACTCCAATTAGTACTAAAATTCCTATTTTTCTTTTCATCATATCCTCCTTTATTCCATTATAACATGATTATAAAAAAATGATATAAAAAAACTCGTTTCCTATATTTAGAAAACGAACTTTTTTTAGTTTAAAAATATTAATTATTACTTCTAGCTTTATAAACACCGAAGCAAATTCCACCAGTGATTACTAAAATTACGATTAAAGCAAGAACATCATTAGAACTTTTTTCTTTTTCTGTTTTTGCTCCACCAGAAGTACCACCACTAGTAACATATTCCATAATGTCATATCTCTCTTCAGGATTCTTCTCATACATAGATTCAATTTGAGCAATCATTTCACTTTTATAACTATCAGTAAATCCATTCCAAGATTTTTCACCAATGATAATATAAGGTACACCATCAGCAGTTTCTCCTCTAGCACTAGCAACATCTTGCATTAATTTAGAATTTTCTTCGCTATGCCATACTTCATAATCAACAATTTTAAATTTTGATCCATATTCTTCTTGAATACTGTTAAACCACTCATTTGCTTCTGCACAGTGAGAACAACTTTCTCCTCTAAAGAAATAAAGAGGAACTCTATTATCTGTTGAATCACTAGTAGTGGTAACTTCTTCTCCTTCTGCAAAAACAGTAAATGGCATTACTAAGAACATTGCTAATAATAGTAATAATAATCTAAATTTCTTCATAATATAACCTCCTAGGTATAATGATAACATAAAATAAGAAACAATAATAGTAAAAATCTAAAATAATAAAAATTTCATCGAATCTTCACAAACTATAGGATATTTTTATCAAAATTAGGAATAAAACTACTATCAGCAGCATCTCCTTCTTGAATAAAAGCATTATTAATACCAATTGTTAGAGCATAATTAACAACTTCTTCATACTCATCTTCTGTTACTTTTCGATTTAAGTTTTCATAAGGACAATGATTAATTGGAGTATATTGACTCATAATACTAATAAATATATCATCTTTATACGTTTTATATAAATAATCAATTACTTTTTTAGCGTCACTTTTATGTCCAGGTAATACTAATACTCTAACAATAAGTCCTTTCTTTAATAGACCATCTTTATCAACTTCATATTTTCCTACTTGTCGATACATTTCATCAATGGCCATAGTCGCAACCTCAAAATAATTATCACAACCTGAATACTTTTTTGCTAGTTCATCATCAAAGTATCTAAGATCTGCTAAATAGATATCCACAAGATTTCTCATAATAATTAAAGTTCCAACATTTTCAAAACTACTAGTATTATAAACAACAGGTATTTGTAATTCTTTTCCCTTTATTTTTTTAAGTACCTTTTGTATTTGAGGAACATAATGAGTGGGAGTAACAAGATTAATATTATGAGCTTTCTTCTTTTGTAATTCCAACATGATTTCTTCTAGTTTTTTTAAGGAAATATATTTTCCATAACCATCAATGCTTATCTTTTTATTCTGACAATACAGACATCGTAAATTACAATAAGAAAAGAATATAGTTCCGCTACCTTTTTTTCCAGAAAGAACAGGTTCTTCCCACATATGAAGACTATAATAAGCAACTTTTAATTTGTTAGTTGCTCCACAAAAACCCTTTTCTTGATATCGATTAACATGACATCTTCTAGGACATAAATCACAATATTTTAACAATTCCATAACATCACCAAAAATTCTATTTAAATATAGAATATTCAATTAGTTTTGTCAATCATTTATAGGTTGTTGACAAGAAAAAGAAGAGTGTATTAAAATAAAAATAGAAAGGAGATACGTTTATGAAAAAGTATATTGCTGAATTTTTAGGTACATTAGTTTTAGTATTATTTGGAACAGGAATCGCTGTAGTTTCAGAGGGGGATTTAATCGCAACAGCTCTTGCTTTTGGATTAGCAATTGTTGCAGAAGCTTATGTAATAGGGGATATTTCAGGTTGCCATGTTAATCCTGCTGTTTCTCTAGCAATGCTTATTTCAAAAAAAATGACCACAAAAGATTTTTGCTACTATGTAATAGCTCAAATATTAGGAGCAATTGCAGGAACTGCTATTTTATACTCAATATTATCAGGAACTAGTTTAGGTACAGTAGCATTAGGTGCAAATGGATTTGGTGATTGTTCTACAACAAATATTGATATGATAGCTGCTCTAATAACGGAAATAGTACTAACTTTTGTATTTATCTATACTATTTTAGGAGTAACTAGCAATGAAAAATACTCAAAAGTTGCAGGAATTGTAATTGGTCTTACTTTAACATTTGTACATTTATTAGGAATTAATTTAACAGGAACTTCTGTTAATCCAGCAAGAAGTATTGCCCCAGCTATCTTTTTAATGGGTGATGCAATTAAACAATTATGGGTATTCATAGTTGGACCACTACTTGGTGGAGCTTTAGCAGCTAGTGTATTTTGTTATTTAAATGTAGAAAATAAAAAGAAAAAATAAAAGAGCACGAAAGTGTTCTTTTCAGACTGTTGACAAAAGATTTTTTGTTAATAGTCTTTTTATTTTTTTAAAATTGTTTTATAATTAAGTTGTAAGGTTGCTT
>CADBSF010000014.1 GCA_902797265.1 uncultured Erysipelotrichaceae bacterium | reverse complement strand
CTTCTACGAACTAATAATATCATAATTTCGTAAAAAAAGAAATGCTTTTATAAAATATATATGTAATAGAAAAAAATATAGTATAATAATGATGGTGATTGTATGAAAAAACTAATTATTTTTATTTTGATAGGTTGTTGTTTTCTAACAGCATGTAGTACTGAAAAGAAAGAAGTTAACAATAAAAAAGAAGAAATAGAAGAAAAAGAGGAAGAAAATGTTACAATTCCAGTAGATACTTATCAAGATTTAAACAATACTCCAATCTGTTTTTATGAATTAAAGAATTCTTATCTAACAAAAATAACTGATATCAAGAAAACATTAAATAATCTAGAAGATATCGGTCTATTTCAAATCTTCCCTTCTTGTGAAAGTGAAATTCATCTTAACAAATCATTTGCCGAAAGTTTTAAAGAAGAATGGGATAAATATAATACCAATCATCAATTAAAAATGGGATATTCTCTATCTTTTGAAACAAAAGAAGATGGTTTAAAATCATTTAATATTTTCAATCCAAACGATACAATGAAAGAATGGGAATATATTATGACTTATCTCTATGATGATTATTGTAATAGAAATAATTCTTCTTATTCTCACTTAGAAGTATCTGATTATAAAGATTCTACTCTACTTACCGCTATTAAATTACAAAGTGGACATCGATATCATGAAATAGTAGAAAAAATTGAATTAAAAGTATTTACTTATGATACAGATGATGACTTTGAAAATGCAATTTATAGAGGAAATAGTACTTCTACTTTAACTATCAATATCATTTAAAACCTATAGAAATCATTTTCTATAGGTTTTATTTTTGGAATTAATTCTAGAATAAATACTAGCATCATAATATTCTAAATCATTTGTAATATTTTTTTTAGGAGTAATAAAATTAGGTAATTCTAAACTACTATCTTCTGTTATATCTTTTTCTAAAATAACAAGTCCTTTTGGATTATCATAAATATCTAATCGATATCGATCTTTCTCGTAAATAAAATTATATCTTACTTTTTCAATAGGTTGATTAGAAGAATTATTCAATTTATCATAATACTCTTCTTCACTAATAACACGATAAATAGTCAATCGATGATTAGAATCTCTCATATTACTCATAACTGTACAAGTATAGTAACTTGCTCCATCAATAGTTGTTTTTCGATACATCTCATTTTCATCAAAATCGAATCTTGTAACAAATTCAGTAATACTTTGTCTAACTAAATGGGTATGAATACTAGCTATATCGATTCCATTGATATCCACTAAATATTTTTCTTCATGACTAACTTCTTTTTCACCTACTTCATCACGAATATAATTAATGACCCGATTTATTTTTTCATTAAAGCCTGTTTTATTTCCTATGATTCTAAAATTAGGATGACTAGTCCAACTATCAATCGTCTTTTGATCAATTCGAATGGCTTCTTCAACTGTTTCTGTTCTAGCAGTATTATTATCTAAAGAATAATGTTCTACTGCACCATCAGCAGCTGTTACAAGATGGATTACTAAATCATAGCGTGGAATAATATCTGCTTCTTTTATATTTAATTCATCTGCAATCTTTTTAAATTGATTATCACTAAGATAAGCTCTATTATCCAAAATACCTCTATCATATAATACAATAATTTTATCATTAGAACTCATGGAAACAGCTCTATCTCTAATTTCTTCTTTTCTTATTTGAGCATCTAAAACTAATCTTTGAAAATCAATCAAATCCAGTTTATGATCACCAAAGGGACGAATTCCATCATGAATTAATTCCGTTGCTGTTTCATTCACAATAATTACGTGATAACCCATCTCACGAAATGTTTTTGATATTTTCTCTAGTGCAGTAGTTTTCCCCCCACAGGGTCCACCTGTAATAACAATACGATGAACTTTTTTCATAAAAAACCTCCTAAAAAAAAACATATTCCTACACAGAATATGTTCCAAAATAAATAAACAGAAGAATTAGAACAAAACTTGAGTTTCATAATAATCCCTCCATTTCTTATAATCATTCTAATCAATTAACAATGAGAAGTCAATAGTTTTTTATCATATCATTTATCATTTTTTACTATTACTCATGAAAAAATTATAGATCAAAGATTTAGAGATTCTGGGAGGCCACCACTACAACTAGTAACAATCAGAGCCACCACTGTAGTACACATAACAGTGCGAACTACCGCCATTGCCCGCATACACACTGCCAAGCGCGCTCTCAGAAGCATTAAGGCCGGAAACCGAACAACTGAAGGAGCCTGTTCCTGATTCACTACAACGTGATGGTTCTGTTGAATATCCAAATGCTGTCTTCATTGCTTCTTTATTTGCTTCATAATATGGACTTATATAATTTTCATCAACTAACCAGTCATTTTCGTATGTCTTTTCTCCTCTTAACTCATATGTTCCAGCAGTCATTCCTGGATTTGCTTGAGCCATCTCTGCTGTTATAGTAAACACTAGATAACTTTCTGTTACTATATCATCTTCTATTTTATGTTTTAAATAGAATGGTGCTTGTGATGCTTTATTCATTACACTTGGATTTGTCCAATCTGCTAATGCATCTGCTGCATTTAAATGTAGTATTGCATTTGCTGGTACTGCACTATTTAATGATAAATGATTATCCCATGGATATACTCCATATTTTGTTCCTGTATTTTCTGCAGTAACAGTAAACTCATAAAAGTCTCCTGGTAGTGCTAATTTTACTGCATAATCTACTTGAGTTGCAT
>CADBSF010000013.1 GCA_902797265.1 uncultured Erysipelotrichaceae bacterium | reverse complement strand
ATAATCTTCATAGTAATTTATTATTTTTTCATATGTTCCATCTTTTTTTATCTTATCCCATTCTTTTTTGTATATAGATTTTGCATATTTTTTATTTAAATATTCCTTTTGAAATCTATCTCTTCTTTCAACTAATATAGGATTATTAGTCCAAAGATTAAACTTTCCATTATCATTCAATCTTTTACACATATAGCTATAACAATTATCAAAATGCTCTTCAAAGTTATAATTAGGATAATGTTTTATTGAAGTTGATATTTGTCTTTTAACTAATAGTTTTATATCAAAGTCTCTATCAGAATCGGATACACACTCCCCATAAAAATTCCTTGGTCTTATTTTTCTAGAGCCTCTGTGATCTTCTATAGCTTCCTTCATTGTAATTAATTGTTCTTCACTAAAATATTTTTTTAATTCTTGATCATTTATTAATATTTTACCAGATTCATATTCATGATTTTCGCGGTCTATGCCTAAACCAGAATCATGATAGCTTGCTATTGTATATGCCATATTACAATCCAAATCATAATAATCTGCGAGCATTAACATATTATTAATAACATTATTAATATGTATCATTCCATGTGAATAAAATTTATCATATTTTGGAAATATGTTTTTTTCTATATATTTCTTTAATTTTGGATTAATATTTTTCATCTTTTATCTCCTCTCAAGAATCGTTATTGATTCGCAATGATATGTTCTAGGAAACATATTAAATGGTTGAATTGATATGATATGATAATATTTTTCTAAGTCCTTTAAATCTCTTGCAAGAGTGTAGACATCACAAGATACATAGATTATTTTTTTATATTTATTATTCTTAATTATTTCTTTCGTATTAGAATCTAATCCTTTTCTAGGAGGGTCAACTATTATTACATCATATTCCTTTAACTTATCTACTTGGCTTTCTACTTTATTACAAATATATTGAATATGATTCATTTGATTTATTACTTTGTTTTCATTGGCATCTTTAATATTGGAAGGGTTGTTATCTATACCTGTTACGTGTTGATTTTCATTCGCAACATAAATTCCAATTGTTCCTGTTCCACAATATAAATCCAATATGTTTCTATCTTCTTTTCTTATATTATTTTTTACTTCATCATATAATTCTTTTGTTAAAGTATTATTTACTTGAAAAAAGGATGATTTACTAACTTTAAATCTTTTATCATCAATCATCGTATTGATTTCTTTTTTTTCTGTTAAATATTTATCATTTAATATAACAACATTTTCTTTTTGCAATAACGGAGTAATGTCTTCTACTTCTCCTTTGATATCTATTAATGCTTCTTTATTATCATTACTCGTTTTAATAGTAACTTCTTCGATACTTTTATTGGTTTGATTTAGAATACGTATTATTTCACTTATTTTAGGATTTACTAATAAACACTCTTGTATAGGTATAATATCGTTAGTATTATTACGATAATATCCAAGTTTCTTATTACTTCCATGTAATACTACTTTATTACGATAACCATTTCTCTCATGATATTTTATTTTATTGATAGGGATTTCTTGATTCATAAATTTATGGATAATATCTTTTACTTTATTTTCTTTATAATTATTCTCTTCTTCATAACTCATATGATTTAATTGACATCCACCACATATATTAGAAAATGGACATTCTTCTTTTATTCGATTAGGTGATATTGCTTTATAAGAAATTACTTCAGCTTCTTTATATTGTTTATGTTCCCTTGTAACATTGATATCTACTATTTCTTCAGGTAAAGCATTTTCTACAAAACATATTTTATTATCAATATAAGTAATTCCTCTTCCAAAATTATCTATTTTTTCAATTTTTACTTCCATAATTATCCCTCTTTTTTATTTTAACATATTATCATAGAAATTGAATAATAAAGCATACTAATAATGGTGAATAATATGGAATTATTGAAAAGGACTTATCTTGATATAAAAGATTCTAAAGATTATATTTATAAAGAATATGATTTTCATCATGTAAAGTTTTCGTCTCTTTATAATGAAGTATTATGTGATAGTAGAAGTATTAATGAATATGTATTGAAACCATTATCTTTTTTAAAGAAAAATGAATTACATCATTTAGAATTATACTTACCAAATTCTAATATAATTAAAATTAGTAATGATGATATTCTTTTCTATGTCAATAAAGGATTTTTTGTACTTTCTGGTACTTCTATCTATGCGATTGAGTTAAGAAATTCTTTAGATAGAGGAATTGGTATTGTTAATAGTGAATTATCGTTAAGTGGACCAAAAGATAGTTTTACGGAAAACTATAATTCAAATTTAGGTCTTATTAGAAAAAGATTATCTACTTCTAATTTAGAAATTCATTCTCTTTTTATTGGTAAATATTCAAATACTAAAGTATCTGTTTTAGGTATGAAAGATATTGTAAAAGAAGATTTAATTAATCATGTACTAAAGAATTTAAAACAGATTGATATTGATGGAATATTAGATTCTAGTTATTTAAAAGCTTCTTTAGAAAATCATTTTAATTTATTTCCTACTATTATGATGACAGAAAGACCTGATAAGTGTTCTATGGCTTTATTAGAAGGAAAAATTGTTATTCTAGTAGATAATACTCCTTATGCTTTGATATTACCTAGTTTATTCTTTGATTATTTTCATACAGCAGATGATTATTATCAAAAATCGATTCATACATCATTTATTCGACTAGTTAGATTATGTGCTTTTTTTATATCAATTTTTACTCCTGCTTTTTACATATCAGTTACTACTAGAAATTATCATCTTGTTCCTTATTCTTTATTGATGATTTTAAAAGCTGGTAGAAGTTTTGTTCCGTTTCCGGCATATTTAGAAGCTTTTTTTATGATACTTTGTTTTGAAATATTAAAAGAATCTGATCTTAGAAGATCGGCAACGAGTGGGTCTGCTATTTCTATTTTAGGTGGTTTAATCTTAGGAGATGCTGCAGTAGCAGCTGGAATTGTTTCACCTATTATGATTATTGTCATTGCAATTTCTTCTATTGCTGGACTTATTTTTACCTCTGTCGAATTAGGAAATGCTCTTCGTAGTTTTAAAATTCTTTTATTAGTTTTGAGTTCGTTATTTGGAATTCAAGGTGTTATTATGGGAAGTTTATTTATCATTTATTTATTATTAACAACTGAAATCTTTGGTTATTCTTATCTATCATGTGATAAACATGAGTTTTTTGATACTTTCTTACGAATTACTTTCTTAAAAAAATATCGAAATTCAAAATTAACCAATAATATTTATAGGGGTAGATATCAATGAAAAAATATTTATTATTTGGATTAATTATTATCGTATCTTTTTTCTTTTTACCAAGAGAAGAGTATTTAGAATTGAA
Organism: uncultured Erysipelotrichaceae bacterium; assembly: GCA_902797265.1. GTDB lineage: Bacteria > Bacillota_I > Bacilli_A > RF39 > UBA660 > UBA3789. The sequence continues at coordinate 6,369 of CADBSF010000013.1, read as the reverse complement.
TCAACTTGCTATCATAAAAAAAGTAGAAGTAGTTTGTTTGAATCAAAAGATATCAGTTTCTTTAATCGAGTGGATTCCTAAAAGGAATAATAATGGAATAAAATATGATAAAAAAAAGTATTCTTTTGAAGGAAATACATTTTCAGATATAAAAAAGGAAATTGAAAAAGAATCCAAAAAAATGGATTATTATTATGTAAAAGATTTTAATACGAATTGTTCGAATAAAAAAAAATTAATCGAATATTTTCAAATAAAGGAATAAAAGCATTAATCATCTTTTATTCTAATTCCTAATAATTTTGATAATATGAGAGCTTGATATGAATTTACAATAATTCCTTTTAAGTTCGTTGGTTCTACCTTAATATTCGTAATATTACAAGTAGTCATATCGATATCTTTTAAAGATGTTTTTAAAAATTCCGTTTGATTGATATTACAATTATGAAAGGATAAATTCTTCCATTTCATTTGATTCATAGAAGTTCTTTCTAAGTTACAACCATCGAAATATACATTTTTTAAATGAGTATTTGAAAAGTTTGCATATAACAGATTACAATCTTTAAAGGTAACATTTTCTAAGTAGGAATCTACAAAACTAATTCCTACTAGATTTGAATTATAAAATTCTGTATTTTGATAAGAATGATTTTCTAAAGTAAGATTCGATAGATTTGAATTTTCAATCATAGAATGATCAATATCAATTCCTTGAAAAATAGTATCAACAAAACTACAATTTTTAAAATGACACTGATTTACTTCTAAATAATCATAATACTTTTTAAAAGAAACATCTTGAAATAATATCTTTTCATTATATTCTTTTTCAAAATCATTTTTTCTTTCATATTCGTCTTTTAACATATAACACCTACTCTTGATTGGTATCGGTTTTTTTTGTAGATATTTGTAAATCATTTCCATTTGATGTAATTATTATTGTTCCATTTAAATCAGTTCGGTATATTTTACTACCAATTCTTTCTAATTTATCTAAAGTAACCTTATGTGGAAAATAATAATCATTATTTTTTCCAACTTGAATGATTGCATATTTTGGATGAACTTTATTGATAAACTGAGCAATAGATGAGTACTTTGAACCATGATGAGATACTTTTAAAACATCACTATTAATGTCTTTTTCTAATAGATTTCTTTCTATTTCTTCAGTTGCATCTGACATTAGCAAAAATGTTGTATTATAGTAAGAAACTTTCAAGATAATGGATGTATTATTTAAATCTTCTTCATCATCGGTAATAGATAATATTTGAAATTTCGTATTTTCTACTTGAAATGTTGAGTCAATATTTGGAGTTTCTAGTTTTATATTTTTATCTTGTAGAGCCTTGATTACTCCTTGATAAGTCATATTATCTACTGTTGGACTAGGCATATAATAATGATTAATTGGAAAAGTTCTTATGATATTATCCATTCCTCCAATATGATCTTCATGGGCATGTGTTCCAATAACATATTGAAATGAATCAATTCCTAATTCTTGAAAATATTTGACTAATTTATTTCCATCTTTATTATTTCCAGCATCGACCAATACATATTTTTTATTATTTTCTATGAAAATGCTTTCTCCTTGGCCAACATCTATAAATTGTATTTGAAAGAATTCATCTTTTGATAAATTTTTTAATTCTACTTTATGATTATCAATATAATGATCATAAAATCTTTTGATTTCATTTTGATTAAGATATATGAAACATCCTATAATTACAATTACATATATAATTTTTTGTACTGTTTTTTTCATTTTACTTCCTTTTTATATTCTTCTATTTGATATTTACTATCTTTATTATAACATAGATATATGTGTTCTTCTTTTGTTTTTATCACATCAATTTGATTATCTTCTATCAGTAACGCTGTTTTATTCTCTAGTGCATAAACCATTTTTCTTCTTTGATTTAAATTTTTCTTTAATTCTTCTTCTTTCATAGAATTTAAATCAAAATGTGGACAGATAGAAATATGAATGATATTTAATCCCTTTAGAAATTTATAATGAGTACTTTCATTCCTTAATATATAAGAATCAGAAAAACCTTCTTTTGATAATAGTATAGCTCCAGCAGACATTCCTACTAGGATAGTTCCCCTTTGATAAGCATTCCTTAGTTTCTTATCTAATTGAAATTCATATACATCTTCTATCAACTTGATAGTATCTCCTCCACCAATATAAATAATATCGGCATCTTCTATTTTCTTATCAACAATATCTGGATTATTTATTAAATTTTTTCTTTTTAAATAAGTTGTTTTACAACCTAAATCTTGATAGATTTTTTTTATCATATCATAATAAGAATCAGAATAGGAACTGGCAAGACCAACAAATAACATTATTGGTTCTTTTTTGTTGCATATTTCTACTATTTTTTTATCAATAATTTTCGTCTCATATTTTCCATTTTTACCAATATCTCCCCCACCAATTAAAACTACTTTACCCATTTTTTCCTCCAATTGAAAAACTAAGAATTTCTTAGTTTATCTTTTCATATATACTTTGTTTTTATTATCTTTTAATTTTAAAGAGATGCTATAAGGCTCTGTAACAATCTCATCTAAAAATAATTCTTTTTCTTTTCCTTTTTCAATAGCTTCTTGAATATAGATAGGAAAGCTCTCCTTAGGATATTGAAATTCCATAACAGTATCAATCAAATGATCTTCCATCTCTCCTGTTACATTAACTAATTGTAACTCATTTTTAGGAAAATTATATTGATAAGTTACTATACCATCTGATCCTTTATAAATAGCAGATCGTAATACAGATGGAGTTATTTGTAAGGTATGTTGATATCCATAATCCTCTCCATTAATATATTCTGTATACATACTATTAGCATAATTTGAATTCAAAATAGAATGTGCTAGAGAATTAAATTTTTCTTTTTTAGCTGGATTTCTATATAAACCTGCAACTGTTTGAAAATAATAATGACTATTATTATTAATTAAAATTGTATGACTCTGACTTTTTAACAATCTTTCTTTATCTTCCTTTGTAATAGAACAAATGATTTCTGGAAAAATTGATGCCATCCAACGATGTACCCAATAATAATATTCAATGATACTACTATCTGTTTTTTCTGTGCATTCTTCTAATTCTAGTAGTTTTTTATGAATTTCTCTACCTTCTTCTTTTATTCCTAATAAGATTTCTTTATAACTATATGTGTCCATAGACATTTTTCTCACTCCCTGACTGTTATTTTATCATTTCTTTCATTTTGTTTCAATTATTTTCTTTTTGTTTTTCTACTGGTTTTTTCATAATTCTGATATTTTTTCCTATTGCTTGTTTTATTTCTTCTATTTTAGTATCACGATAACTCTTTATCATAATAGAGATTAAATCTTTAATCATAGTCTTTGCTTTTTCTGTCATTTTTTTTGATTCTGATATAATCGTAATTATTTTTTTGTGTTGTTCTTTTATTTCTATAATATCTTTTACATTTGCTTTTTTAAAGGTTTCATTCAAGTTTGTTACAAATTCCAATTTATCTTCTTTATTATATTTTTCATTCCATTTATCTGTTTCAAGACTAATTTCTTTTGATAGTGGAGATAATTCTCCTTTTTTTAATTGAGTTCCCTCAATTTCCCAATTTAAGATATCATGAGCCATAATTCCCTTTTTCTTAGATTTTATCACAATATCATTTTCTGATTTTAGTAAAACTCCAATTACAGAATAATCAGGTATGATATGAATATATCTATCTCTAATTGTTTGGTATTCTATTGAATTTAATTGTTCCTCTAACAATCCAGGAGAATCCATCCCATATATTTTTACGATTTTTTTTCTTACATAGTTTTTGGAGTACATTCCAGCAATTAAAGCAAGATTCCCTCCTTTAGAATGTCCTCCTAATATAATTTCTTTATTTTGAAATAAGAATTTTTTATTGATATAATTAATTGCTAGTTCATGAGCTTTCGTTGGAAATTGATAACTTAATTGAAAATCTTCTATCCATCCACTAAATAATTCATCTGTTCCTTCAAATGATACAAATACTTTATTCTTTTGATATTCAATAGATATTACTCCAAACTGAGTCTCTTCATTACCGATATATTGATAATGATATAAAATACAGTTTTTGTATCGATTTAAATCTTTTATATAATGTAATAATTCATTTGCTTCTTTAACCGCAATCACATTGTTATCTTTTCCTTTTCTATATCCATAATGAATAGTTGCGGCTTCTTTTATGGTTAACTTTCTTTTTTCTTCGAATACTTTATCAAATGTTCCATAAGATAAGTAGGAAAATAATACCGCATCTAATTGATTAAATTCTTTTTCTTCAAACGTATATTTTCCATATTCATCTAAATAATGATAGATATTCATAGTCTAATCACCTCAATATTTTGACATTCTTTTCCTTTATTATTTCAAATAATTCCTGTACTGTCAATTGTTTCTTATCATTTAAAATAGTATTCATAATTTCATCTTTATTTGGATTGTTTTCTAATTCTTCAACAAAATAAAAACTAATAATATAAGATAGAGAATAAATGAGTAAAGGACCATTTTTTATCATAGTTATCATTTCTTTATCTATTCTTTCCTTTGCTTTTATTTGAAAATTGATATGCTCTAACATATACTTTTCATGTCTTTCATTTAATTCGTTTTCTGAAGTATATTGATAGAATTCTTGAACAATTTCTCGTTCAATATCTGATAAGGATACTTCATATTCCATGTCATTCATACAGATATGATGAATAATAGGATTAATCTTTTCTATCATTGTTTGTATACAATTTTCTCTTATCATTTTTAAATCATAACATAATAAAGAAGAATAACCATTTTTCTCTAAAAAATGAATAGCTTCTCTTTCATAATAAATAGAGAGAAATTCTTTTAAGAATAGAGAATCTTCCCTTTCATTACTGACAATATGAAAAAACTCATGAACTAAGACAATATAATCATAGATTGTTCCATCTCTATGTAAATGAATTCTATTATTATCTACATAAGAATATTTTTTGGAATCTCTATTATTATTTAGGATAATAATTTGATCTTTTATTTCTTCATATTTCTTTAAATAATTTGGATCTATTTCTTTTAAAAATTGTTTTGTTAATTCTTCAATTTCAGATATATTTTCTTTTTCTCTTGTATAATTTTTGGTAATTGGAATTCTATTGTTTCTAACTTCTTCATAGATTGAATAAATTAAAGGTAGATTAGAATCATTTTGTTTTAATGTTAAATGATACTTTTTTAATAGAATTTGATAAACTTCTTCTCTTACTTCTTCTTTCATCCAATTTTTAATATTATTAGATTCTTCTTCTGTTGGATTCATAATATATTCTAAATACTGGTTGATGTCTTGATAATAGATTGCTCCTACATTACACATAAGAAGATTATCATTCATTTCTGGAAAAACAGGAAGATTTTCGTCTTTAAAATACCCTTCTCTATCATAATGCTTTATTAAATAAGAATAATAGACTAGTTTTAATATTTCTTTTTGGTTTTCTTCCTCTAAACCACTTCTAAATTCAATTAATTCCTCTTTTATTATATCAATCATACTTTTATGATAAATAACTATTCTATTACTAAATAGAAATGAGAAAAAAGAATAATTGTTTTCTATTATACGTATAATAGTATTGATATCTTCTTTAGGATTTTCTAAATAAATTGTTATTTCTTTTAATCGTATTATCTGCATACTATTCTTCCTTTTTCCTATTATTCTATCACAGATATATTTCTAAACAAATAAAAATCAACTCTATTTCTAGAATCGATTTTGTTTTATTATTGGTGCGATACAAGAGCCTATTTTGAACACTTATACTTAAAAGAACAACTAATAAATATCAGTTCTATATATAATATACCACAAATTATTAATTTTTTTAATACAAATTTAATGAGAAATGTTAGAAATTATAAATTCTGTGTTATAATAATCAGCACAGGTGGGAAATATGAGAATAATTGAAGATTTAAAAAAAGATGAAGTATATAATAGACTTTTAGCAAAATTTGATGATGAAGGTCCATTTACATTTGGAAAAGATTATCACACTACAATTTATTGTTATAATGAAGGAGAAACTATACCAATGGATTATAGGACACTTGGAAAATATATAGATGCTATTCATTATAATAAGTTATCACTTTACGATGTTCCAAAATCATTAAGAACCGAAGAATTTTTTGCTAACACTTTTTACTATACTTACGATTATATTAAAAATAATATAGAAAAATTTGATAGGAATTTCTTTAAAGATCTTATAATGACAGATAGT
>CADBSF010000012.1 GCA_902797265.1 uncultured Erysipelotrichaceae bacterium | reverse complement strand
ATTCCTTTCTATTTTTTATTTTTTTCTAAAACTTTAGGGTGGTTCACCAATACGAAATATGATTATTGTATGTCGTATGTCGTATAAGTGTACTAATTTCTTTTTCCAATGCCAACATCTCTCTACTATATTCATTCTATCAAAAAAGAAGATTTAAGTAAATCCCCTTTTCATTTTGTTATTTATCATTCCATCATCGCTATATATTCTTTATAAACTATATCTGTTAAAAGATAGATTGTTTCTTTTTTTATATACTTAGAGGTATTATTAAAAGAAAAATCTTTAATACATTTTTCTTTCCATAAGAGTATTTTTTTCTCTGAAATAGAATTAATTTTATAGGCAGTATTTTCCCTTAAAAGTATACTCTTTATTTCTTCTAATTCTTTAAAATAATAATGATTCATATCTTCTCTCATAGTATTATGAGCATATTCTTCTAATATGTGATTTTCCATTATATTGTTTTTTACTTGTTTGTAGAAATAGTCATCATATATAATATCTGTTAAGATATGAATAAAATAACCTAATAAGAAATCTATTGGATAATTGTTTTTTTCTTTTTGATAAAAATCTTTTAGAGATTCTCTCCACTTTTTTAAATCTTTCCTTCTAACATGAGTTTTCCATCTTTCTTCTTTAGGACCAAATCCATATAAATTAGGAGAATCAGGAGTAATTAATCCTAGATAATAATTGTAGGAGTTTAAATTTATTTTTTTACTTAGTAGATATCCTACTTCTAAATGGATTGAAATACTAGGCATTTTTTACTTCACTCTTTTCCTTTAAGATACCATTTTCATAACTGACTCTTTGAACAATTGTTAAAGCAGCAATTAAGCATATAGTAAAACTTCCTCCATAGCTCATGAAAGGTAAAGGTACTCCTGTTAATGGCATTAATCCCATAATTCCTAGTAAATTTACTGCGATATGTAAAAAGATATAGATCGCAACACCATAGCAAAGGGTTGCTCCTCTATTATTTGGACTTCGTCTTCCAATGATTAAGATTCGATATAAGACTATAATATATAAAATAATAATAAAGATTCCCGTAATAACACCTAATTCTTCTACAATAATTGCGAAAATAAAATCCGTATAAGGTTCTGGAAGATATAAATACTTTTGAGTTGAATTTCCTAATCCTACTCCTGTTAATCCTCCATTTTTTATTGCGATATAACAATTACATACTTGACTACCATTATCTAGAATTCTATCACATGGTCTTAAAAAATCAAATCGAGATAATTGTCTTTCAAACATTTCTCCTTTTCCACTACCGATAATTCCAACAATTCCAAAGAATAATAAACCGGCTCCAATTAAAATCGTTTTTACTTTAATTTCTTTCGCAATAGGAACCGCTAAAAAAATTGAGAATACAATCAAAGAATAAATAATGGTTGTTCCTAAATCAGGCTGAATAATAATTAAACCAGCAATAATAGCACAAATGCCTAATGGAAATAAACTTTTTGTCCAACTCTTCAATTTTTTCGCATTTCGATCATAATATTCTGCTAAAAAAACGATAGTAATTACTTTTACAAATTCACTAGGTTGAATACTAAAAAAACCTAAATCAAACCAGCTTACTGCCTTATTAATAGCTGTTCCAAATAATAATAATCCAACCAAAGAAGCGATAGATACTAACATCAATAATTTTGAAAATAGACCGTAAGATCTTACATTAAATTTTACCATGATAAAAGAAAGAATTAAGCCAACACATAAGAAAATACTTTGCTTAATAAAATAATTATAGGGACTAACAGCATGAGACATATAAGCAGTTACATTAGAAGCAGAAAAAACCATGATTAAACCTAAAACAAATAATAAAATCGTTACAAATAATAATGGTTTATCAATATATTTCATTATTTTTCTCATGAAGAATTCTCCTTTCTTATAATCAAAACAATTCCATTCTTCTACTTATTATAACATGTTTTAATCTATCCAAGTTTTCTTTTTATTTCATTGACATTATAATTCACAATATTTGTAAACTTACATACCTTATATTAGATTTATAAAGGAGGGATTTCATGTACAATTATGGAAATGGTTTCGGATGTTGTCCAAATCAAACTTCCTATTATTATCCTGTTACTACTACAGGAGGTAATACTAATTATGCAGTAATTTTAGTATTATTTATTTTGCTTGTGATTATTATTGGTACTAGATGGGGTAATTAGGAAAGAACTTTGATAGTTCTTTTTCTTTTGACTTTTTTCATTCTTTCCCTATAATAGATACTTAGGTGATTTGCATGAATGAATATTTTCTAGCAAAAGAAATCGTTTTAAAAAAAATAAAAGAAGATAATGAATATTATCCTATGATGGTATTATCTTTGTATGGAGTACTAAAAAAATTTCCAGAAGAAGTCGATTTAATTCAAGAAGTGTTTTTAAAAACAGATATTTATATAGAAGATTATCCCATTAGTCAAATACTTAAAAATCATGAGATTACATGTTTTGATTATGATGAAGAAGATGAAAACGATATCAATACAATCTATGGTATTTCTAGTTATAATCATAATTTTATGATGAATGATGATGGTTCTATTTATTTTCAAGAAGAAAATCCATTTTTGATATGTAGTCTCTTAGAATGTAATTCTTCTTTAGTTCTTAATACGTTTGTTCATGAATTATTACACTTGATTAAGAGTCATAGAAATGGATATTCTTACGAAGAGGAAAAAGATAATTTTACTTACTCTATTCGATGTGGATTAGCTTTTTATGATTATACTTATGATTCTAAAAAAGATATTCTTCATTCATCAGAATACTTTGATACATTAGATGAAGGAATCAATGTAATTGAAACAACTGAGATAATGGAAGATATTCTTTCTTTAAAAGATCTTATAGTAGATTCTTCCATTCTTTCCTACATACAATCATTAGATTGGAATCTCCTAAAAAAAGATTCTGGATATCAAGAAGCAGTTTCTATGATAAGACCTTTATGGAAAATAGAAGACTTTAAACTTCTGATAGAAAATCATATTATTGATGGAAATATAGATGAGATTATTAATCATTTTGATTCTCTTACTTATCATTCTGCTTTTGAAGATTTTGCTGATTTGATTGATAAAATCGATTATTTAACAGGAGTTAATAAAAAGAATAAAAAAGTAATGGAATATACAAATCATATTCATAATATCATTCAAATATATCACAATCATATAAAAATAAGAGGGAAAAAGTAATTTTTCCTTTTCAAATATCATTTTTTTGGTAAAATAAGGAAGTCGAGGTGGTTAGTAGTGTTATTAATGAAAGACATATTAGATGAAAAAGATAAAAGATTAAGAGATATTAGTAAAGAAGTTAAATTTCCTTTGACAAAAAAAGATAAAGATATGATTCAAAATATGATTGATTATTTAAGAAACAGTCAATTACATGAAATGTCTGAAAAATATAGTTTACGTCCTGGAATGGGTCTTTCTGCAATTCAGTTAGGAATTCCTAAAAGAGTATTTGTAGTTGTTTATGAATTAACAGATGAAGATGTAGAAGATGAGAAAAAAGAATTTGATACTTATATTATTATTAATCCAAAGATTATTAGTAATTCTGTTGAAAAAATCTATGTTCAAGATGGAGAAGGATGTTTAAGTGTAAATCGTCCTGTAGAAGGAATTGTTCCTAGATATGCAAGAGTTACCGTAGAAGGATACGATTTAGATGGAAATTTAATTCATGTAAGAGGAAGAGAAGAATTAGCAATTTGTTTTCAACATGAAATTGATCATTTAAATGGTATTTTATTTGTTGATCATATTGATTCAAAAAATCCTTATAAAGATAAAGATAAAATGAGAGCTATTTAAGCTCTTTTTTTGTTGTATTTAAATGAACTATTTGATATAATATAGAACATATTTTGGAGGAAATACTGATGATTGAAAAATATAAACTAGCTTATCAAGAAGTTAAGAATCGTTTTGGAGAAGAATATCCCTATTTTTCTTTATTAGTTCTTTCTTTATATGGATTATTAACAAAATATTCTTCTTATCAAGATATTGTCATAGAAGTATTTCAAAATACTGATTTTTATATTGATCAAGATGATCTTTATTCTATTATTAATAAAAATTCCATTCCTATCATTGATTTTTTTGAAGATGATAATAATATTGAAGAAGAATTAAAAGACGTTCCCGCTATTTCTAGTACAGGAAAATATTTAGAAACTAAAGAACAACAAATACAATTAGTAGAAAAGAAACCATTTATTGCATGCTCTTATAATAATCATACAGAACCCTCTATTCTTTTAAATTGTTTTGTCCATGAATTTTCTCATTTAATAAAAGCTCATCATCAATCTTATTTTGAAGAAGAAGATGAATTAGAAGATTCTCATTATTTAAGAGGAGGAATTCAGTTTTATAAATACTCTTACTTGAAAGAACAAGAAATTATGGAAGAAAATAGTTATTTTACTTCAATAGATGAAGTAATCAATGTTATTGAAACTACTGAGACATTAGAAATAATAAAAGATTTAGATGGACTTGTTCCTGACAAAAGAATTCAATCTTTTCTTAATCAATTAGATGAAGAAACCTTAAAAAAAGATTATGGATATAACGACGCTGTTAAAGTATTTAGACCTTTATGGGAAATTGAATCTTTTCGTAATATCGTAGAAGAAAATATTGTAGAGGGAAATATCAGTCGTATTATTGAAGAGTTTTCATCAATATCTAGTCGACATACTTTCTTAGAATTATCATCTATGATAGAAGATGTTGATAATTATTTAGATGATGACACTATAGAAGATGCCAAATATTTAATTTCTGATATTTGTAAAGATATTATTGAGCAAATAAAAGTCAAAAAAAGAAAATGAGTTGTTCATTTTCTTTTTATATTAATTCTTGATGATTATCTAGTTTTACACTTACTAATTTTGAAACACCAGACTCTTGCATGGTAATTCCATATAACGTATCTGCATATTCCATAGTTTTCTTTTTATGAGTAATAATTAAAAATTGAGTTTTTCCTTTATAATGATTTAAATATTTACCAAATTGGACAACATTTGCTTCATCTAGTGCTGCTTCTACTTCATCGAATAAACAGAATGGTACAGTTCTAACATTTAAGATAGCAAACAATAAAGAGATGGCAGTTAATGTTTTTTCTCCTCCTGATAATAAAGAAATTGATGTTAATTTCTTACCTGGTGGAGAAGCTATAATATCGATTCCTGTTGATAATAAATCTTCTGGATTTGTTAGTTTTAAATTAGCAGTACCTCCACTAAATAATTCTTTAAATACTTTTTGGAATTCTATTCGAATTTGTTCAAATGTCGATTGAAATTCTTCTTTCATGACATCATCCATTTCTCTCATAATATTTAACAAAGTATCTTCTGCATGAAGTAAATCTTCTTTTTGTGTAGTTAAAAATTGATATCTTGTACTTACTTTTTCATATTCTTCAATTGCTGAAATATTTACCATACCAATTCTTTTTATATTTGCTCGATAAGTATTTACTTTTAATCTTGCTTCTTCTGGTTCAATATCTAAGATATAATCTTGTTTTGCTTTTTCAAAAGTCATTTCATATTCTTCATTTAATCGATTAAGCATCGTATCTAATTTTACATCTAATCGATTGATAGATACTTCTAAATCTCTTGATTCTTTTTCCAAACTTCTAAGAGTTGATTGTTTCAACTTATCATCTGCTTCACTTTGTTCTAATCTTTCTTTTATCTTATCAATCTCTTTTGTAATAGATGATATTCTGATTTCTAATTGCTCTTTATAAGCTACTTTTTCATGAAACAATGTAATCAATTCTTCTTCTTTTTGATCAATAGAATGTTCACTAATAGAACTCATTGTTTCATATTCTTTTGCAATTTCTTTTATTTTTTCTTCTACTTCTGATAATTCTTTCTTCTTTGTATTATATTTCTCATCTAAAGTTACTTTTTCTTTAGATAAAACAAAGAATTTTTCTTCGATTTTAGAAATCATATGATTATTATCAATAATTTCCTGTTCGATTTCTTTTTCTTCTTGTTCTAATAATTGTCTTTTTTCTTCTAAATGCTTTACTTCTTGTTTTAAAAGAACACTACTTTTTCCTTGATAAGAAGATCCTCCTGTAAGAGACCCTCCTACATTTACAACATCTCCCTCTAATGTTACGATTTTGTATTTTGCTTTAATAAGATGAGAAAGATTCGTAGCACTATTAATATCTGTTGCGACAATTACAATCCCTAATTGATTCTTGATAATATTTTCATACTCTTTTTTATAAGTAACTAAGTCAGATAATACCCCTAGAAAATCGTTGCAACTTTTTAATAGAGTTAGGGATTCTCCATCTACATATCTTTCTTTAATAACATCTAATGGAAAGAAAGTAGCTCTTCCTAAATGATTATCTTTTAAATAAGTAATTGCTTTTTTACTGGATAATTCATCCTTTGTAATAATAAAATTCTTATTAGAAGCAATTGCTGTATTTAAAGCCTTTGTATATTTTTCCTCTATTTCAATAACATTACCAATTGTATTATAAATTCCTGTCAACTGAGAATTATTTAGTACTTTTCTTACACTATTTGGCATATCACTAGCTTGGTCAATTTCTAATAATAAACTATCAATTTTATGATTAATTCCAATCAAATCTTGATTATGAGAAGAATAGTCATTAGTTAACATCGTTTTTCTCAATTTTTCATTTTGTAATTCTCTTTCAATATCAATAGATTCTTGTTCTTGAATAGTCTTTTCTTTTATAATTTCATTTAACTCTTCTTCAATTCTCTTTTTCTTTGTAGACTCTTTTTCTTTTTCTTCTAGTAAAAGACGAATTTCTTCTTTCACTTCATCAATTTCTTTCGTTGTCTTACTTCTTTCTTTTAATAGTTTTCTTTCTCCATCTATTTTTTCTTTTTCTTCCACTACTAAAATTAATTCTCTATTTAATTGTTGTTTTTCTTCTTCTAATTTAGATAATTGATTATTATCTTCCAAATATTTGGAATCTTTTTTATTAATCTCTGTTGAAATGGAAATAATATCTTTTTCTAGTTTTTCTTTTCGTTCTTTTTTTTGTAATTGTTCTTGATGATTTGAATCTATATCATATGACAATAAAGCTACTTCGTATTTATCTAATCCTTTTTTATTTTCTAAATATTCTTGAGCTTTTAGACTTTGTTCTTTTAATGGCTCTACTTGTAATTCTAATTCTTTAATAATATCATTTACACGATCTAAATTATTATGTGTTTTATCAAGTTTTCGTAAAGCTTCTTCTTTTCTTTTTTTATACTTTAAAATACCAGATGCTTCTTCAAAGATAATTCTTCTATCATAGGCAGAATTTGATAATATTTTTTCTACTTCTCCTTGAGAAATAATATTAAAAGAAGCTTTTCCCATACCAGTATCCATAATTAAATTGGTAATATCTTTTAATCTACATTTTTCATTATTTAAATAATATTCATTTTCTCCACTTCGATATACTCTTCTTTTTATTGATATTTCTGTATAGGGAATATTAATATAATGATCAGTATTATCAAAGATTAATTCTACACTCGCAACATTTAAAGGGTTTCTTGATTTACTTCCAGAAAAAATAACTTCTTGCATAGATCCTTCTCCACGAAGAGATTTTACAGATTGTTCTCCTAATACCCATCTTACTGCATCCACAATATTACTTTTACCAGAACCATTTGGTCCTACAATACAAGTAGTTTTCCCATCTAACTTTATTTCTATCTTATCCGCAAACGATTTAAATCCACTTGTAACAATTCCCTTTAAATACATATTTTTTCACCCTATTCATCATTATACTATAATTTGTTCTTAACTTCAAATTCCTTTTACATAATTATTAAGTAAACTACAAAATATCTCATATTATTTCAAATAATTATGATATGATTAAAACGGTGATAATATGGAAAATGATAATCAAATAGAAGAATTATTATTAAAGCAAGCAAAAAAATTATTTAAACAAAATCAGATTCTTATTGAAAAAATTCAAACTATTGTTGACTCTGATGTTGATATTCCTAATATTGGAATTACTTTTAATAATAAATTAGTTGAAATATTTTCCATTTTTTCTGAAAAAAATATTTCTTTTTATCATTCAGAATTAAGAGTACTGATTGATTCTATTTTAATGAAAAAAATAGAAGAAGCTTTAAATATCTTAAAAGATTATATCTATTCGATTGAAAAAATAATGAATCTAAAGAAAAAATACTCAAATAAGAGTAGTTTATTTCAAAAATTTCTTCATAATGATATCTATGAAGAAATTGATCAATTAAGTATTATGGCATCTGAATTACTGGATTTATATAGAGGAAAAGATGATGAGATTTTTAATTTTGATATTGGTATTACAATACCTAATATGATTGTTGTCCATCCTGAAATGATAAAAGAATTATTAGAACAAATTGATTATTCACTTAGTGAAGAACAAGTTCTTCATAATTGTAACATTGATTTAAAAAAATTAGGATTTTCTAATCCTATTGAAACAGAAAAATATAAGGAAGATTATTCTAATTCAAACAAATATATTAATTCCATTAACATGAATTTTATTATTTATGATTTAGTAATGGAAAAAGTTGAATATTATAAAAAGAAATATCAAGATTATCCTTTTATCAAATATGCCATTGAAGAAACATTACTCGACTATTTAGAAGATGGTATGAAAGCTTTTCGAGAAAGTAATTGGAAAAGTTACCAGTTAATAGAAAAAGAAATCAATTATTTTCATGTTGATGAATCCTTATTGGAAATTATTGGAAAAAGAATTGGATTCATTCAATATTTAGATACTATGGGTTATGAATTAGATGATTACAATTATCAACAAGAATTAAAAGATTTAGGATTTCGGAATATGATTCCCATTATTGAAAAAGAAGCAAGAGAAAGAAAATATTATAATTATGGAAAAAAGCAATATGAGAAAACAGAATTATCTCAAAAACAAAGAAAGCATTAATTGCTTTCTTTTCTTGATTTTATAAAGAATAAACTGAATCCTAGAAGAATCATTCCAATAATAGATAAATAAGAATTACTTCCAGTATCTGGTACATCTACCACTTTTGGTTCTTCTTGAGGTACTTCTTCTACTTTTGATTCCTCTTTAGGAGTTTCTACCTTAACTTCTTCCTTAGGTTTCTCTTCAACTTTTGTCTCCTCTTTAGGAGCTTCTTCTACTTTAACTTCTTCCTTAGGTTTCTCTTCAACTTTTGTCTCTTCTTTAGGAGTTTCCTCTACCTTAGTTTCTTCCTTAGGTTTTTCCTCTACTTTTGTTTCTTCTTTAGAAACTTCCTCTTTTGTATTGGTGAATACAATATCTTGAGCATTAGTAGTTGCATCTAATGAATTAATTGTTGGATTATAATAAACGTTTACTTCCAATGTTTTCTCTTCTTTATCAGAAGTAATTGCTTTATCTTTTACTTTAGTTTGTTTAATTGTATATTTATAAGTACCAGTTTTATTAAACTTTAATTTAAAAGTATAATACAAATCTTTATTCTTAGAAACAGCAATTGCTTTTTTATTTTGATACAAAGTTGCTTCAAAAGAATTATCAACAGTTGCGATTGCTTGATTATCTATACTGATTTTAACAGTTTTTGTAATCTCAGAAGAATAGTCTGGAGTAAAGTATCCTGCTTTCGTATTTTGACTAAATCCTACAATCATTTTTTCTCCATCAAAATTAATATTTTGAATAGAATTATATCGAATTCCCTTATAAGCATAAGGAATAAAGAAAACATTTTTATTTTGTCCTGCTAAATCATAGACATAAATAACATTTTCCCCTTTTTTTAGTACTCCATCATATTTTGCTTGATATTTCGTTTCTTTTCCTGCTTCATAACAAGCATAATAAATATAACCTTTATGTACCGTTAATCCTTGTCTTGTTAAATTTGTCTGAATATCAAAAGAATTGATTTCTGAAAATTCAGTATTGGTTATATGAAATCTAGTTCCACCATCTGTTTTTGTTGCTAGAACATACTGATTATTATCTTCATCATAACCAATAGCATGATATTTTTTATCTAATGTTTTTTCTTCTTTTAACTTCAAAGAATCAGAATCTAAAATATATAATTTTTCACCATTTAATATTAATACTTCTTTCGTATTTTTATTATAAGTTGCATCATTAGCATGACCAAAATTATATTTTTTAATTGGATTCGTTCCAATATCTGCTTTCTTATAATTATCTTTGTTTAAAACAACAATAGCATTTTTTCCTGTAGAATCTTTACTACTATCTAAAAAAATACTAATTAAATACTTATCTGTTACAACACTTGCCTGTAACGAAGTATAATTATTTGGTCTAGAAAAACTGGTTACTCTTTTTAAATTCATAGTCACCATATTGGATCTAGATAATGCCATAACATCTTCATTGACAATCATAATAACGCCAATTGCGATTAAAACAATTCCAAAGAATGCTAAAGTAGTATATATTTTTCTCATATAAATCCCCCTATGGCCACTATTATAACATAAACTCCCATTATTTCAATCTTTTTTTACTCTTTTAATAGTTCTTCAAGAGATACTAATAAATAACCTTTACTCTTGATATATTCTAAAGCTAGTTTCAATTCTTTTCGATTATACAAATTACTATCAATAGATAGGATTAAGGAATTATTAATTTCTTCTTTAATTGTTTGCAATAAATGACTCTTTATAACAATAGTAGGCTTTATCGTATGAATAGAAAGTTTGCTACATAATTCTAATAATTCTTGATTATCATTTTCTGTATAACAATAATTAGTATTATT
The DNA here is from genome assembly GCA_902797265.1 of uncultured Erysipelotrichaceae bacterium. Lineage (GTDB taxonomy): Bacteria > Bacillota_I > Bacilli_A > RF39 > UBA660 > UBA3789. The sequence goes on along the minus strand of CADBSF010000012.1, from coordinate 4,028 downwards.
TTTCGTTAAAGAATTCAAAAAGGAAAGAGAAGATTTTATCATAGTTTCTTGATTAGAATTAGAAGATATGAGAAGAGAAAAATGATGGTTTTTATTTTGTTTAATGAGATTTTCTCTTTTCTTAACAATTGATTCTTCTAGAAAAAAATTAGCTATTTGATTATTATCATTTAATATTTTTAAGATAGAATCTAACTCTTCTTCTTTATTAATTTTAAAAACCAAAGAAACATTTCGTTCTTTCCCATTTCCTTGTTCAATATATTTTTTATAATATTTAGCAATTGATTTTTTTGGAGATACTGTTTTTGTTTTTATGAGAGTTTCATTATAAGCACCATATTCTTTCATAGCAAAAATACTTTTTTCATAATCAATTTGAATTCCTGTTCTTCCAGGAATCATTATTTTTTCCTCTATTGTTGCATCAATCGGTTCAATTTCATAATACTTTTTTCTACTATCAAGTTGTTTTCTTAATCCTTTCATTTCATCTGTTTCTATTTTCATGTTTCCAATTACATAAAAACTGATTATAATAAGAAATAATAATTGTAAATATCTATTTATATTTTTCATAGTTCACCTATTCTAAGCATATGAAAAGAAGGTTCGTTTTTGAACCTTCTTTTAATAAAAATCACCTTCTGATTGACTATTCTTTGCTGAATAAGTCTCTACAGATTCCTCTTCCGTAGAATCATCATCTACTCCTAATTCATTTAAAAATTCTTTTGTAGCAGGTTCTTTTTCCTTCTCGTAATTAGCACCAGTTGAAATAATTTCTTCTCCACTACCAAAATCAGGATTAGAAATAGCAGTATAATCTTCATTGTTAGAACTAATATCAATTGGTGCATTTTCATCTACTTGATTATCATAAGAATCATCATCATAATCCTCATTGTCTTCTTCATCGTCTTCTTCATCATCATTTTTCTTTTTCATATACCAAGCTCCAGCTCCAGCTGCAGCTAAAGTTGCTCCTATTCCAGCGATAGTCGCAATTCCTGAAGAACTCTTCTTTGAAGAAGAAGTTGTCTCTACCGGAGGAATTGTTGTTGTGACAGTCGCAACTTTAGTATCTTCATCCGTTAATCTAGATACTACATCATCTTCTGCTTCATCTACAATATCAATAGTTTCATCTGCTGGATTAATTTCTTCTGGCTGTTCTGTTAAAATACCTTCTTCAATAGAATCTGAATAATCAGTATTATTGTAGTAAGAACCATTATTATAAGATACTCCGTTATTATCATAGGAAGAAGGTTGTTGATGTTCTTCAGTTCCATTTGAATTATCAGATGGATTTACAACAATTTCTTCTGGATTTAATCCATTATTATTTTCAGTACCATTTTCCGTATCTGCAGGATTTTCATTACTAGCATCCGGATTATTTTCTACATCAGTTGATTGCTCTTGAGGATTTTCAACAGTTGGACCACTTGCTAATTTATCATTGACTAATTTATTTAAATCATACTCATCCTCTGCATTTGTATCATCCATAATCATAGTCATAGTAAGATTAGATTCATTTACAGTACCATCATCATTATAAATATCAAATCCATATTTTTGTAATATTTCATTTCTAATTTCTGGATTTGTTTGATATAAACTTTCTAATTGAGATTTTAAATTAGATAATTTTGTTTGATCAACTAAAGTTACCCCATAATTATCTTTTAATTGTTTAATTAAATCGTACTCATCATTTGAATCTTTAATATCCATGTATAAAGCAGAAGCTAAAGCACTTGGAATTATTTTCCCTTTATCTGTAAATAAATCAAATCCATATTTATCAATTAACTTTTGTCTTAAATCACTATGGGAATCTGCAGTATCTTTTAAAGCTACACCTATCTTATTTAAAACTGCTTTTGAAATACCTACTTTTCCTGTAATAATATCAGTTATATTATCTTCTGAATAACCTAATTTTCTTAGTCCTAATACAATAGCGGCCTGCGTAGCGGTTGATAATGCTTTCCAAGTTCCTTCATCTATTGTATATAAATCAGCTGGATTAGTAGTTTGAATTTCTGATTTCTTGGCATCAAAGGTTGGGTCATCATCGTCTGTTTTAATATGATCTGTATCTGTTACTTCAGGATTTGTTGGAGTTACTTCAGATATTCCTACTACTGCACCTGCAATCTTAGAAATATCACTCGGTGTTGCACTTGTTGTATCAACATTATTATTAGAAGAACTATGACTTGTATCTGACGTATTTGAAATATTAGAATTTCCACCATTAACACCTGTAGAAGTAACAGTTGTTGTTAATCCATTTTGACTTTCCGTATTCTTAGCATCGGTATCTTTGGCCTCTTGAATTTTTTGTTCCAACCAAGTTACAAAACTAGGAAGTTGTTCTCTAATTTTAGCAACATTTTTACTTGCACTTTGCATATTTTCTATATAACCACTATAATGTTCATTTAACCTAGCATCATTAAACTTAAAAGTATTTAAATCATTTTCTATTGTTTCTAAATCTGGTATTACTTCTTTAGTGACACTTTCAGCTACATTGCCTAATTTGACTAAAACATATTCTTTTTCATTAGCCATATTATCTTATCCTTTCTATTATTATTTTCTCATTTGTAAGGATTCAAATAATCAAATCTTTACAAATAAGAAAAAACAAAAGTAATTTCTTATTAATTTGAAGCTATTAAAGATTCTGCATTTTTTCTATCTTGTGCTTTGTAATCAGTAGCCATTCGTTCAGCATTTGTATTTAAACTATTTATGATTGCTGTAACAGAATCATCAATTTCAGTAGCTGTTTTATCTAATGAACTAACAAATTCTCTTGATGCATCTGATTCATAAACTGCTTGTAATTCAGTCATTTTTTGCTGACATTCTGATACTATTTGCATTAGCTTTTCTTTTCTATGTGTAAGATCTTCTGTAACAACAGAAACTCTGTCTAACTCTATGTTAGCAGCCATTTTATCACCTCTTTTTTATTTTATGAATTTTCAAATTTATTCCAATTAGTTGCTTGTTCAATTAAGTTGTTTCCCATACTGTTTATATTATCAGTATGTTTTACAAAGTCAAGTCTCTTCTTGTTAACATTATTAATAAACATAAATGCTTTTGGTCCATACCAAGTTTTATGAGATTCATCAAATCCTATTTCTTCATTAAGTTTTTCAAATAATTCATTTACTTGTGTTTTATATTCTTCTGCTTTATCAAGTAAAAATTCTCCAATTTGTTTTATTTTTTCGTCATCTGTTTTGATACGATCTGCCATACTAATATCACCACCTTTCTATTTTATTATAACAATCTTTACTATTTATTATGTTACATTATTAATATACCACATTCTTTTCAAAAAGACTTAAAATAACATGTAATAATCTTTTTTTTACAGTCTATTGTCTAATCGACTTCATCATTCATTCTTTTTATTTGTTCCAGTTTTTCTTTTTCTTTTTGCAGTTGTTCTTCCATCTTTAATTTTGTTACTGCTTTCTTTAAATTATCTAGTTGACTATTATAAAGTGTGATTATACTATCAACTTTTTGGATATTATTTACAGCACTTTTATTACTATTTAAACCTTGTACAACATCAGTAAGTTTATTTAATTCTAATATCTCATTAAATGGTTCTTTTGTTTCAATTAATATGTTTTTATTCTCCTCACATTTTAATATAATCTTATCGCTATTTTCATTGTATGTTTCAATAAATTCTTGTAAAATATCATTATTTGATTTATCAATTGGTTGAGGGAATTTTTCATGCTTATATTCTTCTGCAGTTGATTGATTAATAACAAGTCCATTGATTTTTTGTATAGAAAACTTTTTATCTACATAAGTAGTAGGATCAAATGATGTGTGTGCTTTCATAAAATCTTTAACACCTTGCACAACTGCCTCAACATTTGAATTAATTAACCTTCCATGAATTATATTGATTTTTGGATTATCACTTTGCTCTAGTTCACTTGTTACTCCATCTTTCCCTGTTAACTCTTCTT
>CADBSF010000011.1 GCA_902797265.1 uncultured Erysipelotrichaceae bacterium | reverse complement strand
TTCTTGTAAATTAAATGCAATTAAATCATTATCTAAATTAATTGTTGTATATCCGTCAAATAAATATGAATCTGTTCCAGTTAAAAAACGTGATAATAGAATTTCTAATTGATTAATAATTTCTATTTGTTCTTTTGATTTAACTGTTAATTTATATTCTGGTAAATAATTATATAAATCAGATAATATTGGATACTCCGTTGGTTCCATATTTTCAAGTGTATTAATAGATGTGTTTTTAAATATACCTTTTTTATTATATAATTTTTCTACTATTGTTAATAATGTTACTAATTCTTTTTCGGTTATACTTTCAAAAGCAGTTTTAAAAAATGCCTCTAGAAATCCTAGATGTTTTGCTAGTGGACAATCTGTTTCTTTATCAGAGTGATCTTCATCATCATTTGCAATATATCTTATTTGTAAAGGATTAATAATTCCACCACTCTTTGAATACAAATCTATATATTCACCACCATTTAATTCAACAATATCTTTATATTCTCTTTCAGCATCAAATATAAATATTTTTGTATTTCTTGAAAATTCATTGACTATCATTTTCTTCATATTAAATGATTTACCACCACCTGTTGAAGCAACTATAGCCATATTATGTGAAGTTCTTGAATTATTTAATTTAAATTGATCAAAGAATATTGGTAATGCTGTGTGAATATCATACCCCATAAGATATCCTGTACTATCATTAAAATTTGTCATTGTAAATGGAAAACCTGCACTTAGTGTTAATGATGGCAAGTAAAAAGAATAATCTTTAAATCTGGAATTTGTTATATCATAACTTTGCCAAGCTTCCATTTGTCTACATCTAGGTACATCCAATTTTATTTGAAAATTGCTTGCAATTCTTCTTAGGTCTCTTATGACTTCTTCTCTATATTTTTTATTTCCTTCAACTAGTATTACTAATGATACTTCTTTAATTATCTCATCACCATTTTTGATATCTTGCATTAAATATTGATAATTTTCTTTTTGTGTATCTAGTTCAGTAGCATCGCTTAATTTTCTTGTGGTATTTCTATCAGTTAATAAAAATTGATATTGAGTATTTACCCACTTTATTAGTTCATCTTGGGAAAGTGAATCTTTTATTGAAATAGATACTCTAACTCCTGGATAATTAAATATCTGTTCAAAAAATAGTTCTTTTATAAATGGTGCAATATTCTTTATTGTAATCATTTGAATCTCTTTTCCATCCATTTCTAGCTTATCTATTTTTTCAGTAAAATTAATTGGACTTATTAAGCATGGTAAATCTGCCCATACTAATTCATCAAGAGAATTACTAGAAAGATATATATTACTTAGTATTTTATATATTTCCAATTTATTAACTACACTTTGTATATGAATTTTTGGAGTAAGATTTATACATATTTCTTCCACTTCATCTAATTCCTTATTTAGTGTAATTGTATCTGGTGATATGAGTACCCAAAAGTATTTAGAAGCGATTGTATTGTTTTTATTTTCTAGATCATTAATTAAATTTAATTGTTCCTCTAATAATAGCGATTTACTTTCATCATTTTTAAAAATTTCTTTTTGATTTTCTAAATTTACTTTATTAGCATTTAAATTTAATTTTTCATCAAGTTTATAACACTTAATATTTAATTTTGGTATTTGATAAAATGCTTTAAACATTTGAAAAAATATATTCTTTTGTGTATTACTAGTTAATGATAAATTAATTGCCTGTACTTCTAACATACAGGCTACTTCACCTGTCTTTAAAAATAATAATCCCTCATTATTTATTTCTTTAATATTTGAAATAAAAGTTGAATTTTTTGTTCTCTTTTTCATCTTTGATACTTTTTCATAATTATTATCTCGTTTATTAGATATTTTATTAATTTTTTCTAATTTTTTTTCGTCTCTATTTTTCTTCATTTTAATCTCCTATCTTTTCATAAGTAAATTTCTTTATTTTAAAAATGTACAAAATTAGCATTCCAAACACCTTATACATTCTGTTCTTTTTAGAAACAGATATAGGTATCATTAGAAAAACACATATTGTTAAAAAAATTAACGCTGCGATTTTAAATTTTGTAAATGAAAATACTATTAGAAATATAAATAATGATGGTAAACCAACATATAAATCTTGCATTTCAATGTATTTTCCTAATGTCTTTTTTACACTTCGTATTGTTATATACAAATTATCATCTCCTTCTATGCCTTCCCATTCCTGTTGGAAGAACGGTATTTACTGCAGAATTTAATGAATTAGCTCCTGCAGACATCATATTAGATCCAAACCTTGATAATTTTTGACTAGAATTTAAGGTTGGTTTTCCGGTTTTTGAATTAACTGGATGTGCTCTTTTATATGCTGATGATGACATCTTTTTACCAATTGATTGTAAGTTATTTCCTATTCCTGTAATTTTTGAATTTTCATCATTGGAATTACTACTCTTTGATATCTTTGTTCCAAATGAATTAATTGCATTACCAATTTTTTGTAATGCTGTATTACTCGCTGAGGCTACTGAAGAAGCGCCTTTTAATGTTGCTCCTCCACTTATTAAACTTGCTCCTGCTGTGGCTAATCCACCAGCGCGTGCTACTGCTCCCATACTTTGACCAAATCCCATCATTGCCATCATTTGTTCTCTACCGCTATTTGCAGATACATTTCCACCAATAAAGCGGTTAACAACTTGAGAACCTGTTAATAAGAAAGAACCACATCCTATATATAAAATTGTTTTAATTAAAACGTTTTTAAATGTGTTATTGCTGAAGAACGTTGTATCATTGATTTGTTGCATTATTAACGCAGTTAGTGTAATTATAAGCATTATAACTGCCCCCTGTAATATTAATGATACTAATTGTTGAAAAACTGCACTTCTTCTTTCTTTGTTACCAACTGATGTTGCAAATATAATTGGACTTATAGAAAATAAAAAGAGAAACTCAATTTGTCTTCTAGCTAACATCATCCCACTAAAAAATAGTGAATAAAGGAAAAATCCTCCTACTAATATTGCCATAATCCAATTTATTTTGTATTTATAGTCTTCTTCATCTGGTAAATCCCAATCGTCATCAGTAACATACTTATCGTTATACATTTTCTTTTTAGTAAATTTATCATTTTTAATATTTTTGGATATATTTTCTTTTTTGAAATCTGAGTTGGCTTTATATCCTTCTGAATAATCTACATACATTATTAACATAGAATCTGATAAAGTCATTTTGTTTTGTTCAAATACACTACCTGTATATCCTGCTAATTTAATTGAAAACATAGATGCTTGCGAATATAGAAAAGTACTCATTATTATAAGAACTCCGCATATTGCTATTTCTTTATATATTTTTCCTGCAGGCATTTCTTCATCCGGATTTAATATTTTCTTGATAAATCGTGTTAATGCAAACAATCCCAATAAAGTTAGTGCTATTGCAATAACACCTTTATAAAAATTTGAAAAGATTCCATTCTTAGCAATACTGTTTACTATATCAAATGCATTTAAGCTCTTTAAAACAGAAAACAAACTATCAATTAGAGAATAAATAAAATCTATTATCCCCCAACCTATTGTTCGTAATAAATCTAATGCTTTGTTTAACATATTTCACCTCTAAAACAAATCAATTATCAAATTGACTAGTGAAATTGCTAGAATTATTCCAACTATTCCAAACATACTTTGTATAATTCTTTGTTTTACCCTTTGCTTTTGATCAACATCAACGACCGCATATAAGATAAATCCTACTATTAGTGCAACTCCTGATAATGCAATTCCAACTCTAAGAGCCCAATTAGAAAAAGTTTGAATTGCTTTGATAATTGAATCGACGTTATAGGATCCACCTTCAAGATGTTGTATTTTTAATAAGTTAAAATTGTTTAACATAATTTCCTCCTTAAAATAATTTAAAAAGCAAAGAATAGTGTGCTAAAATAACAATAGAGTTATTTTGCTGACCTGCAAGTAGCTCTTTTTCTTTGCTTTTTTTTCATAACTTACATAGCCATTTCTGGTTCAGGTTCGTTATCGTGTTCTTTTGTTTTTGAGCTTAGGAATGTAATTTTTTCTGCAATTATCTGTTTTGTATTTTGTTTGATTCCGTCAACTTCTTCTTCACGTGTTTGAAGTCTTCCTTTTATACCAACTATATCACCTTTTGCACAATAGTCAGATGTATTAGTTGCAATACTGTCGAATGCAACACAATCTATAAAATCTGTGTCATATACTCCATCCACATTTTTAAAACTTCTTGGAACAGCAATTGAAATAGTTGCTACCTTTGCTCCATTTTCAGATTCATGGACTTCAACATTCCTTGTAAGTCTACCTACTAAAATAATTTGATTTAACATTTTATCTACCTCTCTTTCTACAATTCAAATCCATTATTTTGTAATAAAACATTTGTTATTTTTATATTTGTATCTTCTATTGATTTTTCATTAAAAACTTTTTTATATTTTATCAATTGATTTTCTGATAATGATCTATCTTCACCATCTTCTAAATCGCTTGAGATAATTAAAAAATTACCTGCAATAATATCATGCCCAATATCTCGATTGTATGGTAAACCTCTTATCTTACCTTCTTCATTGCAAATAAAAACAACATCTGGATAATCCTCAGAATAAGCATATTCAATATAGCCATTTACTAGTTCCTGCTTTTTCTTTAACGTATTATCAAATGTTATTTCTTCTGGTAATTCATTAGGTTTAACTAACAATCCTTTTAATTCACTCATATATACCACCTCCTTTCTTATATTTCTAAATCCCTATCCGGATCATTCCACCATTCATAATCTAGTAAGTCCTCATCAATAACTGTTTCTTCTTCTTTCTTTTTTATATTAGTTATTTGATTAGTATTTATTTTTTTCATATTTATTTCTTTATTATTTATTTGTGGCGGGTTTTCCGATATTGGTTTGTCCAATGTTCGTTTATCGGATACCGGTAAATCAGGTGTTGGATAATTTGCTAGTTTTAAGCTCATATCATATGGATATTCATAAACATCATATTTGTATTGAAAGTATCCTTTTTCATCTCTATACTGGCTTATTTTAATGTATTTAGCTTCTTTTAATTCATTTATCATTCTTCTTACTGCGTCCTTACCTTCTTTGCTTATTGCTACTAACCCATTAAATGAATAATCCCAATTATTAGGTAATGATAAAAGAAATGATAATAAGCCTCTAGCTGAATGTGATAAACTTTGATCTCTTAAATGATGATTAGACATAATTGTATAACCCTCTAATTTTTTTATATTGAAATCTCTCATTATTACACCTTCTTATTAATACGCTATTTGATTTATTTGTTCCCCAATATATACAATTTGTTTATCCGTTGTATTTTTCTTGCAACTTATTAATGTGATTGTTGTTTTGTCATTATTTCGTAGAACCTTGTAGGTTCCATCTTTTTTTATTTCATAGTTATTAGTAATTTTATATATGTATTTAATTCCCTTATAAAAAATAAAAACATTATCATCTTTCGATAATGTTTTTAGATTATCAAAATAGGAAACTGTTGAGTTCCCATTGTGTCCAGCTAATATTAAATTACCATTTGAAATATTTGGCATATTAGATTCTTTTATTATTTCAATATTATAATTTACATTGTTGTATTTTGAATCAATACTATATAATCCTTTTTTTAAATTTATTTTTGGTATTTCTAAAATCATTTCATATTTTTCTATATTATTTGATGGTTCTTCATTTGATGTTACATATTCAAGAACTTCTAAGTTGCTTTTTTCTTGAGAACTTACGTTTATATATTCTTTTATTAGTTTTTGTTCTTTTTTAATATTAAAGTTTTTATATAATATAAAAAAAGATAAGATCAATAATCCTATCAAAAAAAGCAATATACCTATTATTATTAATCTATTTCTTATTTTTCTTTTTTGCATATAATAATATTCCTAACCCACTTACTGAAATAATTAATGCAACTGTTTCTAATATTGGAAACTCTTTTTTAGATGTATCAGGTATCTCTACTATTTTTTCATCTTTCATAGTTGCTTTGATTATTTGTCCATTTTCTTTTATTTCAAAGTACATCTTTTCAGTATTTAGTTGGTATCCTTCTGGTGCTTCTTTTTCGATGATATAGTATTTTCCATATTCTATATCTTTTATTATTATTTTACCTTCTTCATCAGTCTTTTCACTATATACCAACTCATCTGTATCTACACTATATATCTCTATTAATGTATTTGGTAATGTTTCAGATTCGCTAATGTCTGTCTTAGTAAATTCTAATATACCTTTTATTATTTCATCTTTCATAGTTGCTTTGATTATTTCACCATCTTTTTTTATTTCAAAGTACATCTTTTCAGTATTTAGTTGGTATCCTTCTGGTGCTTCTTTTTCGATGATATAGTATTTTCCATATTTAATATTCTTAATAATTAACTTACCTTCTTCATTAGTCTTTTCACTATATATCTTTTTTTCTGTATCTGCATTATATATTTCAACTAATGTATTAGGTAATGTTTTTGATTCACTTATATCTGTCTTAGTAAACTCTAATGTTCCTTTTATTATATTATTTTGAAAATATACTTTTTCCAATGTATTATTTCCATCTACATTTAATATATAATCATCTATTAGCTTATACCCTTTTTTACCTTTTGTTTGATGAATTCTATATGTACCATTTTCAAAATCATATTCTATTATTCCATCTTCATTGGTAATTAGTGTAGTTATTAATTCATTAGTTAAATTGTTATAAACTTCAAATTCTGCACCTTTTTCAGGTGTATATGTTCCTGCTGATTCATCTCCATATACTTTGTAACCTTCAAAATGAGTCTTTATTATTATATTAAGTTTTGCCATCATCATTACTGGATCACCTGCAGACATACACATTTGATTAGCACCTTCATATAACATAGGCGGATTATCATTTGTTTTAACGCTTAAATTAATTTGCCCTACATATCCTTTTTTAGCAGTTACAATTAAATTATTATTTTCTATTTCTGCTTTGTAGTTTTCATTGTCTACCCCATTATAAAATTTTGATAATACATTATTAGTATCACTTATTGTTAATATTTCACCGTTTTTCATTTCAAATGTTTGTCTAGCAAAACTTGGTGCTGTGGAATGATTATCTACTAGTGAATTAATTTCATTATAATAAGAATCATATTTTGAAGAAGGAGTTAAACTATAGTCCCCATCTTCAATGGCATATACATATCCAGGTGTTACATTAGACCATATTAACAATTGCGTTGCATAATACCATTCTGGAGAAGTATGACTTCCATATCCATATCCATAGTATGCAATTAACTTTAATTTTTCAATTTGTTCAGAAGATAAGCCTAGCATGGAAACCATTGTATTTGTATCTATAATTCCATTTACATTACTTCCATTATTAAATTGTAATGGAGCTTGTATACAATACACGGGTTTATTATCTGATGATCTTCTTATCATTGATTCTGGTGATGCAACCATATGTGTGTTAGCTCTGTTATATATTGCTACCCAAAATTGATAATTATCATCTTGATATAATACATCTTGAGTTGTATATGCATTTACATCTAGTGCTGAAAAAACAGTTATTGTTGTAAATACTAATAAAAATATACTAATTATTTTTTTTGTAATTTTTTTCATATTATTTCCTTTCTTTTAAATAAAAAAAGCACATTTAGTGCTCTAATTAAATCCCATTGATTTTATTTGATTATAAGTATATGAATTACCATTCATATACATTTTTATCCCACACCCTATATATGAGTGAGTATATTTTCCATTTATTGTATAGTAATTACCACCATCAATTCCTGAATCATAATATAAATTGATTAATCTATTTATTTCATTTTTACATAGACTAGCGTCTCCTCTAAAAGCTACTTCACCTTCATTTTCATTTGGCGTATTATAATAATCATATTTACTTATGCCTAATTTTTCCCATTCTGTTAATTCAATTACCGGTTCAGGTTCTGTTTTAGACTGTAATATATTATTATCTTCATTATGTGAGATATTTGAAGATGTACCTATTTGGGAACTATATGATTCATTTTGTGAATTATCATTTATGACATTATAGTTACTTGTATTATTAAACTCCATATTATTCGTATTGTTTTCGCTATAAGAAATATTAGCATTAGTATCATTATCATTGTAATTTTCATTAATCTGTTCATTATTCTGAATATCGTCAATTACATCATCTTCTTTCAATTTTTCTTTTATTTGTTCTTTTGATTCTCTTTTGTTTTCTATTTTAATATCCTTATTATTATAGAAAAAATACGAAAATAAAACTATAGGTAATATCAAAGATGTAGAAATCAAGAAAATAGCTTTTCTCATTCTATTTCACCTCTTACCATAATTATATTAATTATTGTCATTAAATGAAAAGGTGCTAAATATCTAGATCATATGAATCACCCCTTTCATTGTCGAGCGTCTTAGAATAATACTCGATTGCCTTTATTATAAAATCTTCAATTTTATAATCTTTAATATCTTTTGGTAATACATTTCGTATTCTTTCTTCATTTAAAGATAATCTATCTTTTTGATTCGGTTTCAATTCCATAAAAATAGACTCCAATTTATCGGAGTCTAATTCTTTATTTTTAGCAAGTTCTCTAATTCTTTTTGCTTGTTCAAGAGTTGGAGTTTTATCTTCATATGTTATTTCTTCATAAACTAACTCTTGATCAGCTTTTGATAAATATGATAATTCAACAGCTGGTCTTAATCCCATGGTCAAAGCCGACCTTTTATCTTTTAATACTGTATCATCGACTAACTGTATTAATTCTGAAATTAAATCATTCAATCTAATATATCTATAAAACTGTGTTTTAGTATCACTTATAGATTCCGTTCCCACCGGGAACAGTTTCTTGCCCTGCTGTCTTAATGCATCATATTTCATTTTATACGCCATAGCTTTTTCACTTGGTAGAATCTTTTCTCTTTGAAGATTTGAATCTACCATTAATATTACTGCTTCATCGTCTGAAACATTCTTAACAATACAGGGTATTTTTTCTATACCCTGTTCTTCACAAATTTTCTTTCTTCTATGTCCGGATAACATTTGATATTTTCCATTTTCCATTTTTCTTACAATAGCTGGAACTAATACTCCACTATCAATAATACTATTTTTTAATTCTTCATAATTAAGATCATTATTTATTTTAAACGGGTGTTTTGGAAAATCAATTATATCTTTAACACTTAGTTCAACTACTTGTTCTTTCATAATAACTACCTCCACAAAAAAACACATCTTTCGATGTGTTATTTGAGAAACGTGGATATAATATTTACACTATAGGAATAACTTTGAATAAACCCATAATTGTTGATATTATTACGTTTTCTCTTAAATTTACTTTCACCCACTATGTATTCATTATATTAAAAGTAGAACCTGGTTCATAAGAAGAAAAGATTGGTAGATTCCTACTTAAAGTTTTGGTATCATACATTTGATAATGATTGGGATCATAATCTGGACTTGATGCCATACCTAGTATTTCTCCTGTCTTTGGATTTACTACAATAGCAAGAGCCATATCTGGTGAAAACATATCCTCAATATTATCCATTTCTCTTTCTAAAGACTTTTGAATATTTAAATCAATTGTTAAGGTAATATTCATTCCAGGAGTTGGTGATGTATATACTTCTGGCAAAGTTAGTCGTTCTCCATGAGCATCCGATGCATATTTAATAGCTCCATTTTTACCTGTTAAAATCTTATCATATTGTAACTCCAATCCCGATAAGCCTTGATTATCAATCCCTACATAACCCAAGGTATGAGATAATAAATCTTTATATGGATAATATCTTTTTGATTCTTTTACTAAATAAACACCCTCTAATTTTAATGCTTCTATTTCACCTGCAATCTCATACGATAATCTTCTTCCCTCTGGATGAACTCTTTCTATAGAAGTTTTTTTCATCACATGTTTTCTCATCTCATCTTCACTAACATTTAATATGTTTGATAAAGAAGTAATAGCTCTTTCTTTTTCTTTTATTTGATTTGGAATTAATACTAATGAAGTTGTTGTCAAATTATCAACTAATACTTCTCCATTTCTATCTAATATTTTTCCTCTATCAGCTTCTATTTCCAAATTTCTGTTCCAAAGAGAGTTTGCTAAAAAATTTAATTTATGATATTCAAACACTTCAATATAAAATACTTTTCCTATAATCAATATAAGAGGTATTGTTAAGATAAAAAAAACAATCTTTATTCTTTTATTCATTCCTTTAATAAACATAAAAATCTCCTCATCATTATCTTATGAGGAGATTTTCTTAATATTCTCTTTCTTTCTCTTCCTTATATTTCATTAATAAGTCTTCATTATAAACTTTATAACATTCAAAAAAATTTTTATTACTTAAAAACAATTTAAAGAAATCGTCTTTTCCAACAATCGTATTTTTTTCTTGTCTTAAAAACTCATATCTAGCATAACTTAAATCTTTGCTTTGCATTAATCTCATTGGTTTTTCTAATAAACATTCTTCTAACCCAATTCTTCTATAAAACTCAATCTTCTTTTTAATATTATCAAAAGTAAATCCAAATAAAGAAGGAAGAGTTTTTAACATATTAAGTACTTCATCTCTACTATAACCTAAACTCATTAGATCAGATATCTTTCCTTTAATTTTATCTTCTTTATATGAATATATTTGAGGTTGTGTTAAAGACATTTTTATAATCTCTGGTATTGAAAATCCTAATGATTGATAAAATGCTACTTTATTTTTTAAATTTTCTACAGAAATAGCAAATATTGATGGTAGTATCAATGTCATCTTTCTAAATTGCTCCAACGTATATCCGATTCTCAAAAATTCTTGAATTTTAGATTCTATTTTTTCTTTGGAATAACCAAATAACATAGGAGAATTTTTTGTAATTTTTTGAACATCTAATGTACTATAACCAAGATTTAGAAATAACATAAATTTTTCTTTTAAGGTATCCTCATTATATCTTAAAATAGAAGATTCTTTGGAAGTTATTTTAATAATAGATGGAATATCATATCCCATGATTGCTAAAAGATAAAAGTGATTGTTGATTCTATCCGTACTATTACCTAATAAAGAGGGAGACTCTTTTATCATATCTAATATTTGAGTATCATTATAGCCAAAGGATAAAAAGAATTGAATAATTTCCATCATTTTATCTTGAGCATAAGTAAGAATTCTAGAATTTGCTTTTATCATATAAAGAATATCTTTTTTTGTTAATCCTAACGATAGAAAGAAATCAATTTTTCCATTTAAAGTATCAGGTTTCATACTTAGAATACTCGGAGAAGAAACAATAATTCTTTTTATATCATTTTTAGTTAGACTATTATCTAAGGTATGAAAATAATTAATTGTTTCTTTTATATCTTGTAGTAAAGTATCTTCTTTTAATTTTGATAAAGCATAATGATTCAAGATGGAAGAAATTTCATCATCCGTTAATCCATATTTTTTTAATAACTCATTCATTATCTATATCCTCCAAACTACTAGGATTTTCCTCTATTTTATTAACAATCTCATCCTCTGTTAATCCTTCTTGTTCTTTTTTCTTGAAATATTCTATTATTTCATAAGAATCTTTATTTAATATATTAGGATAAGCTTCTATTAATAGAGCAATACTACCAATATTCCGCTCATTTAACGTAGTAATTAGATTTTCTACATCTCGTAATTCTCTTGTTAAATAAAAAGGATTTCCTAATAACAAATCATTTACTTTACATCCTAATTTTTGTAAATATTTTATTTTTTCTTCTATATCTTCTTTTGATAAACTCTTAATATCTTGATTCTCTTCTAGGATTTCTAATAGTTCTTCTTGGGTTAAAAATTGTAATAAACTATCCATAACAAACCTTCTTTCTATTATCATTTTAGCAGGACAAAAGATTTAAGTCAAATTAAATCGCTTTGGTCGTTGTCACCCAATATTCTTGTTTCTTAGTAAAGGTAACCCTCTACTCCACAGGCTCCAATTCCGAATTATCAAAACAATATTTTAATCCTTCAAATAGTAATTATCACTTGCATTGATATCTCTATCATTCTCTGATAAACACTTTGCAAATATCCAAGCTCTCATTCCTCAATCTTTTGTTTGATTCGTTCTTTCTCCACTTACTAAGGCTAACTTAGGTAATTTTATTGTTTTCTTATTTAAATCTAATTAAACTATAAGAATCTACTTTTTTTAACCATTCATATTCTTTCTGTAGTTTTGGTAATTCTTTAACTAAAGTAAATGCTTTTTGATAGCAGCTATTTTTACACTGCTTTAAAAAATGATTATAGATAAATCTATAACATCCAAATGTTTTATGAATGAATTCTTTTTGAATATAATCAAAAATTATATGCTCTATTCATTTTTATTACCCTCTAATAACAATATACAGTACATTTATTCATATGTTTAATATCTATTTTAAACGCACTTTCTTTATAAATAAAAAGATAAACCAATTATTATTTTTAGTTTATCTTATTTTCACTTTTCTTTTTTTGATTCCCGGATATTCTAAACATACTTGGTTGTAACTATCCATATTACCTATATCATATCTTTTCCCTGGCATTTCATAAGCATAGACTTCCTTTTTCCGATATAAATATTGAATAAAACTTCCTGGAGCATCGATATTACATCCATTTTGAATAGCTTCTTTTACTTCTTTTATATCATCTTTATGATAAATATAAAATGGAGGCGAACACCAATTACTTTTTGGATTAAATGGTTTTTCATTCATTTCTAATACTAAATCATTATGATCAATGATTACTTCTGCACTCTTTTTTACCTTTTCATCTGATGCTTCATAATATCTCATAATCGTAGTTTTTTGTTTTTCTTTAAAATACTGAATAAAATCATTTAAAGAAAAGTCTAATAGATTATCTCCTGCCATTACCAAAGTATCTTCTTTAATATCTTTTAAAGTAAGAGCAAGTTCAATATCCTTTACCGCTCCTAATCTTTCTTCATTGGTATTAGTAAAGTCATTTAAAATTAACAATCGATTAGATATCTCATGATTATTTTTCCATTCCATAAAGAATCTATGAAATTTATTATTGGAAATAATAATGTATTCATCAATTTCTTTTGTACTTTCTAAATCATCAATTAGCCAATCTAGAATTGTTTTCTCTTGTACTTTTAATAAAGGCTTTGGATAATTACTAGTTAAAGGATAAAGTCTTGTAGCATAACCTGCCGCTAAAATAATACATTTCATTTTATTTTTTAACCTTTACCTTTCCTAAATTTACACCATCTGAAGTATTACAATAATAAATTCCAAACGATGATTTATATTCTGGAAATACTTCTAAATATTTCCTTGTTATTTCTTCTTTAATTGATTCTTCATAAGAAGGGTCAATTAAAGCCAGGCAACAACCTTTAAAACCGGCTCCTGAAAATCTCCCTCCATAAATACCATCTGTTTGTTTCATAATATTATGAATTTCTATTAATTCTTTAGAACCAGCTTCATAATTTTCAATACTAGAATTTCCACTTTCTGTTGATATTTTTCCAAATTCGACTAAATTTCCTTGTTGCCAAGCTTTTACTCCTCTTTCTACTCTATCCATTTCTGAATAATAATGTTCTGCTCTTCGTCTAAAGTTTTCTGGTAATTGATGTTTATACTCTAAATAAATATCTTTTGGAACATCTCTTAGTACCGAATCTTGATATTTACCATATTCCATTCTACTAAAGGCTTTCAAGCAATAAGAAGCACTTTTTAATTCATCTACTCTTGTGTTATACTGACTTCCTACAAGAGTTCTTTTTACACCAGAAAAGATGATTGCGATTTCATAAGGAGACATTTTTTCACTTTTCTTAATTAATTTATGAGTATTGTTATTAATATCCAAATATAATAAATGATCTTTTTTGGATAATGTTTCACAAGATTGATCTAATAAACCACTATTTACTCCAATATATTTATTTTCTACTTCTTGAACTAAGTGAATCATTTCTTCATCCGATAATTCTATTTCATTTGCTTTACATAAACTTGTAGCAAAAGCAATGATAACAGCTGCACTAGAAGAAATTCCACCTATAGGAAGTTCTCCATCTAATAAACAATAAATACCTTCTTCAATATCATATTTTTCATTCAATAGTTTTGCTGTTCCTCTTAAGTAATCTGCCCAATCATTTTGAGGAGCACTAATATTAACAACACTTCCTCCTTTTTTTCCTGGGAAGTTTAAGCTTGCTGCTTCAAATAAGTGAGAAGATGTTTTGGCATAAAGGCAAGTAATTCCTTTATCGATAGCAAAGCCTGTCACATTTCCTTTTTGATGATCAATATGAGCTCCTACTGGACATACTCGATATGGACAAAAACTAGATGAAATATTTTCTTCTTTTACATTTGGATAATATCTTTTAAAGATTTCTAATAATTTTTCATTTTTCATAGTATCCCCCTGAATCTTTTTTTATTGATAAAACTCTTTATACCATTCAGCAAATTTTCTCAAACCTTCTCTTAAAGAAGTATTTGGTTTAAAGCCATAATCTCTTTCTAACGGAGTTGTATCGGCATAAGTTATTTCTACATCCCCTGGTTGCATTGGAACTAATTCTTTATGTGATTCAAAATCATAATCTTCTGGCAATACACCAGCTCTTATTAATTCTTCTTGCAATATTGTTACAAAGTCTAATAGATTTTCTGGATTAGAATTACCAATATTATAAACTTGATAAGGAGCAATAGGAAGTCCATCTTCGCCTTCTTTAATCTCTGGTGCACCTTGCATAACACGAATGATTCCTTCTACGATATCATCAACATAGGTAAAGTCTCTTTTACAATTTCCATAATTGAAGATTTTGATAGTTTCTCCTTTTATTAATTTATTAGTAAAACCAAAATATGCCATATCTGGTCTACCTGCTGGACCATAAACAGTAAAGAATCTTAAACCAGTTGATGGAATATCATATAATTTTGAATAAGCATGTGCAAGCAATTCATTACTCTTTTTAGTGGCAGCATATAAACTTACTGGATTATCCACTTTATCATCAGTTGAAAAAGGTACCTTTTTATTTCCTCCATAAACGGAAGAAGAGGAAGCATATACTAAATGTTCAACAGGATGATTTCTACATGCTTCTAAAATATGATAAAAACCAACTAAATTTGCCTCAATATAAGCATCTGGATTTTCTATCGAATATCTTACTCCAGCTTGAGCAGCAAGATTTACAACAACATCAAAATGATATTGTTCAAAAATAGAATTAATTAATTCTTTGTCAGCCAAATTTCCCTTTATAAAAGTAAAGTTTGAAAAAGATTCTAATTCTTTTAAACGATATTCTTTTAAGGAAACATCGTAGTAATCATTTACACTATCAAAACCAATTACTTGGATTCCTTCAAATTCTTTACATAATCTTTTTGATAGAAAAGAACCGATAAAACCAGCTGCTCCTGTTACCAATACCGTTTTATTATCTAAATTAATTTTCTTCATATGTCCATCCTAATCTCTAGAGAATAAATCTCTAGTATATAATTCTTTTGTACATTTTTTAATGGTATCATCAATTCTATTGACTAATACAACATCGACCAAATCATTAAATTGATCAAATTCATGAATCACTCTACAATCATTAAACATATCTTGTTTTAACGTTGGTTCATAAATAACTACTTCTACATTATAAAATTTTAATCTTTCAATAATTCCTTGAATGGCACTTGCTCTAAAGTTATCAGAATCTGTCTTCATTGTTAATCGATAAATTCCTACTACTTTTGGATTTTTTCTTAAAATCATTCTTGTAATATGATCTTTTCTTGTATCATTACTTTTTACAATGGCTTCAATTAAATTTTGTGGAATATGTTTATAATTAGCAAGTAATTGTTTGGTATCTTTTGGAAGACAATATCCACCATAACCAAAAGATGGATTATTATAATGATCTCCTATTCTTGGATCTAGACTTACTCCATCAATAATATCTTTGGTATTTAATCCTTTTAATTCTGCATAAGTATCAAGCTCATTAAAGTATGATACACGTAAAGCAAGATAAGTATTTGCAAATAATTTAACAGCTTCTGCTTCTGTAGAATCCATAAATTTTACAACAACATCTTCTTTTAGAGAAGCTTCTTTTAAAAGGTTCGCAAATACTTCACCTCTTTTACTTTTCTCTCCCACAATAATTCTTGATGGATATA
>CADBSF010000010.1 GCA_902797265.1 uncultured Erysipelotrichaceae bacterium | reverse complement strand
TGAACTCGACTAAAGTCTCGCCATTGACTGATTATAAAACTAAACGCACGTTAATATAAAGACGGGAACTTTTAATTTTATTTAGTGCGTATAAGGCTTTCGTTGACTTTTTAAAGTCTTTGTATTATAATACAGAGCAACTTTGAAGGAGAGCAAAATGGCAAAATTATTAGAAAAGAAAAAAAGTGAAATACTCTTTGTAACGGGAATTATTTTTTTGATTATCTCTATGATAGGAAAAGTTATGGATGTTCATAGTGAAACCATATCTTCCATCGATTATGAAACAATCGATACGAAGAATATTTCTGCACCAAAAGTTGCGGAAAAGAGAGTAGAAGTAGACAATAGTATTATTAATCAAGTAATTCATTTGCTTTCTAATTCAGATACAGAACAACCGTTAGGACCTTTAGAAGAAGTTGCTTTACCAAGTAAAAAAGAAAAAGAAGAAAAAGAACAATCTCAACAGACAGAAGAGGCAGCTGCTCAACCGGAAGTTACTGTTCCAGAAATTGTTTGGAGACTTCCAACAGAAAGAGGTAGGGTAACCCAAAATCCTAGTTATGGACATGTTGCTTATGATATTACAAGTCCAAGAGGTAGCTATGAAACAATCTATCCAATATCAGATGGTTACATTTCAGGAATTTATAGAGATAATGCTGGAGCCTTAATTGTAACCGTATTACACATTTTTAATGGAAAGAAATATACTTCTCAATATGTTCATTTATCAAGTTATGATCCAGGTATCTATGTTGGAAAAAGAGTAGATACGAATACGCCATTAGGAAAAATGGGAACAACTGGTTATTCAACAGGAGTGCATTTACATATTGCTTTATTAGATTGTGCTTTATTCGATAAAAATGATCCTTATTGTAAAGATTTAAATGATTTCTTTCAATATGGAAGAATTCGATTCCAACAAGGTTATATCGGTTTAGGTTCTGTAATCAATATGCCTGCTGTTTGGAATACTAGATAAAGAAAAATGTTGAAAAATAAAAAAAATAGTGGTATAGTAAAAAAGAAAGAAAAAAATACAAGGACAAAGGACACGATAAGAAAAAAACATTTGAAAGAGATCTCATGATGGTGAAAATTGAGAAAAGAGTCTTTCTTATTACTACCTTTATAGTAGAATTAGTAAAAGTAATTCCGGACATATTGTTCGTTAACAAAAGAAAGAAAAAAGAAGGATGGTACCGTCTCTAAGACTCCTGTACAATCCTTCTTATTTTTTTAGGAGGAATATTATGAAAATAGAAGTAATTCATCATGCATCTATTAAATTAATTGGAGAAAAAGTTATTTACTTTGATCCATATGATATCAAAGAAGATTATCACGATGCCGATTATATTTTTATTACTCATGATCATTATGATCATTACGATGAAGAGTCAATTCAAAAAATAAGAAAGGATGAAACAAAAATAATTGTACCTTTATGTTTAAAAGATAAACCACATCATTTATTAGTAGAGGGATATCGAAAATATGAAATAGATGACATTCCTTTTTTTACAGTTCCTTCTTATAATACAAATAAAGACTTTCATCCAAGAGAAAATTATTATGTGGGATATAATGTCTTATTAGAAGACAAATACTTCTATATCATGGGAGATACTGATCGAACACCAGAAGCAGAGCAGGTCGAAACAGATATCTGTTTTGTACCGATTGGTGGAGTTTATACCATGAATGTGGAAGAAGCAGCTGCTTATATTAATGATTTAAAACCAGAAGTTGCTATTCCTATACACTATGGAAAAATAGTCGGTGATATCTCTTTAGGAGATGAATTTAAAAGATTAGTTAATCAAGAAATAAAAGTTGAAATAAAGATAGGAGAATGAAAAATGATAAATATAAAAGAAAATGAAAAATTAGAAATACTAAATCACTCATGTGCACATTTACTTGCACAAGCAGTACAACATCTATATCCACAAGCAAAATTTTGGGTAGGACCAGCAATAGAGGAAGGATTTTATTATGATATCGATTTAGGAGAAGAAGTAATCAAAGAAGAAGATTTAGAACGAATTGAAAAAGAAATGAAAAAATGCTCTAAATCTAGTAAAAAAATTGTAAGACAAGAATTAACGAAAGAAGAAGCTTTAGAAAAGTTTAAAGATGATCCTTATAAAATAGATTTGATTAATCGAATGGAGGAAGGAGAACAAGTAATATCTTGTTACACACAGGGAGATTTTACCGATCTTTGTCGTGGACCACATGTAGAAAATACTAAGCAAATTAAATATTTTAAATTAATTAAATTTTCAGGAGCATATTGGAAAGGGGATTCTAAGAATAAAATGCTTCAAAGAATCTATGGGGTATGTTTTGAAAATCAAGAAGATTTAGATGCTTGTTTAAAAGAAATAGAAGAGAGAAAATTAAGAGATCATAGAAAAATTGGAAAAGAACAAGAATTATTTATGAATCATGAACTAGTTGGTTCTGGAATGCCTATGTGGCTTCCTAATGGAGCAATTATTAGAAAACAATTAGAAAATTATATTTATGAAAAAGAACAAAAATTAGGTTATTTACATGTATATACTCCATGTGTTGGTACGGTTGATTTATATAAAACTTCAGGACATTGGGATCATTATAAAGAAAATATGTTTCCAATGATGAAAGTGGATGAAGAAGAATTTGTTCTTCGTCCAATGAATTGTCCTCATCACATGTTGATATATGCAAATAAATTACATTCTTATCGAGATTTACCTATTCGAATTGGTGAATTTGCAACAGATTTTCGTTATGAAGCAAGTGGAGCTGTAAAAGGATTAGAAAGAGTAAGATGTATGTGTCAAAATGATGCTCACTTATTTGTAAGACCTGATCAAATAGGAGAAGAATTTAAAAAAGTAGTTAGTTTAATTCTAAATGTTTATCAAGATTTTGGAATCAAAGATTATAAATTTAGATTATCATTAAGAGATAAAGAAGATAAAGAAAAGTATTTTGATGATGATAAGATGTGGGATGAAGCAGAAGCAAAATTAAGAGAGGTTTTAAATGATTTAGGAGTAGAATATTTTGAAGCAATTGGAGAAGCCGCATTCTACGGACCAAAGTTAGATGTTGAGGTAAAACCTGCTGTTGGACCAGAAGTTACGTTATCAACCTGTCAGTTAGATTTCCTATTACCAAGAAGATTTGAACTTTTCTATATTGATTCTAATGGAGAAAAAGCAACACCTGTTGTTCTTCATCGAGCTATCTTTGGAACATTTGATAGATTTACAGCATTTATGATTGAAGAAACAAAAGGAGCTTTCCCAACTTGGTTGTCACCAACTCAAGTAAGTGTAATTCCTGTAAATCCAGAATTACATACGGAATATGCAGAAGAAATAACTAAGCTTTTAAGAGATAATAATATAAGAGTTGAATTAGATAATAGAAATGAAAAACTAGGATATCGTTTAAGAGAAACACAAACAAAAAAAATTCCTTATACTTTAATTATTGGAGATAGTGAAAAGGATAATCAAACAATTAGTTATCGACTATTTGGACAAAAAGATACTACTACTGTTTCTAAAGAAGATTTTTTAAAAATTATTACAGAAGATATTACTAATAAGAGAAGAGCATAAAACTTGTGCTCTTTTTTACGTAAAATAATTTTTTTTTTTTTTTTCTTCTTTTTTGAAATAAAAAATATGATATAATTTAGTAAGATATTCGAAAATGAGGTGTAATATGAAAAAGGATAATAAAAAATATGGCTTTACCTTAACAGAATTATTAGTCTCAATTGTTATATTAGGAATTATTACAGCTTTAGCTATCCCTTTGATTAGTGCAATTCAAGCAAATAATAAAGATAGAAAATATGATACTTATCTAGACAATTTAGAATATAGT
>CADBSF010000009.1 GCA_902797265.1 uncultured Erysipelotrichaceae bacterium | reverse complement strand
TGATATTAGAAAGAATTTGAAAAACCAATGATTAAGTGATATAATGTATGAGTGAGGGAAGAATATGAAGAGAGTAAAAAGTACTTTAAATAAAATGAAAAATCATGTAATTAAAAGCTTCAAAAAATTTAAAAGAGATCACGTAATAAGAGAATTCTTTAAAAATAATACTCTATTTTTAGTATTTATTCTTGTAAACGTTGCCAATGCTTATGCTCTAAGAATTTTTTGTATGCACTCCATTGATAATTATTTATCATGGAAAGCAATTTTAGCGGATAGTATTGTAACTATTTTTATTGGAGCTTTTGGATATTTAATAAAACCAAAAAATAGATTTATTTATTACTTTGGGTTTACTGCTTTTTTAACGGCTATCTGTATTATAAACTCCGTATATTATACATTCTATACATCATTTGCCTCTATCTCGATGTTATCCTTAACTCAGTATATTGGAGATGTAGGAGATGCCGTTGTAGAAAATGTATTACAATTAAAAGATTTATTCTATTTAATTGGACCAGCAATTCTTATTATCGTTCATCTACGTTTAAAGAAAAAGAATTATTATAAGAGAGTAGAATTAAAATCAGATAGAAGAAAGAAAACAATCAAAACAATAGTAGTAGATGCTTTATTATTAGTAATATTTTTAATTACATTATCAAGTCTAGATATTTCAAGATTTACAAAGCAATGGAATAAAGAATATATTGTTATGAGATTTGGTATTTATATTTATCAATTTAATGATGTCTTTACATCCATCCAACCAAAAATTAATTCTATGTTTGGATATGACAAAGCCAAGAAGAATTTCAATGATTATTTTGAAACCTCTGATTCAATGGATGGAGAAAATGAATTTACTAATATTTTTGAAGGAAAAAATGTAATCGTTATCCATGGAGAAAGCATGATGACGAACGTAATAGGTTTAAAATTTAATGATCAAGAAGTAACACCAACTTTAAATAGACTAGCTAGTGAAGGAATGTTTTTCTCAAACTTCTATTCCCAAGTTAGTGTAGGAACATCTAGTGATACAGAACTTACTTTTAATACTTCATTGATGCCTACCAAAAGTGGAACTGCTTTTGTATCATACTCAGATAGAAGTTATATAGGAATTCCAAAATTATTAAATGAAAAAGGCTATTACACATTTAGTATGCATGCCAATAATGCTGATTTCTGGAATAGAAGAGCGATGCATAAAGCTTTAGGATATCAACGATTCTTTAGTAAATCAGATTATGAAGTTTTAAAAGAAAATACAATTGGTTTAGGACTATCCGATAAATCATTCTTTGAACAATCAGTTGAAAAAATCAAGAAAGTGAACGAGGAAAATGAAAAATGGTATGGCTTACTAATCATGTTATCAAACCATACACCATTCTCTGAAGTAGAAAAATATGGAGAATTCCCTGTAGATATGAAAGAAACTATCGTAAACGAAGATGGTTCTACAGATGAAGTTGTTCACAATTATATGGAAGGAACAAAGTTAGGAAATTACTTTAAATCAGTTCACTATGCAGATAGTGCGCTAAACGAATTCTTAGAAAAAATGGATGAAGAAGGATTGCTAGATAATACAGTATTTATTCTATATGGAGACCATGATGCTCGTCTTCCAAAGAAAGATTATAATTTGTTATATAACTATGATAAAGAAATAGATTCCGTTCTACCTTTAGATGATCCAAACTATAAAGCCTATGATTCTTATCAATATGAATTAGGAAGAAAAGTACCATTTATTATTTGGACAAAAGATAGTAAAGGAACAAATCTTAATTTTGAAAATAAAAATGTTATGGGAATGTATGATGCAGTCGCAACTTTAGGAAATATGCTAGGATTTAAAAATAAATATACTTTAGGTCATGATATCTATAACATCAAAGAAAATAATATTGTAGTTTTCCCAAATGGAAATTGGATGACAAACAAAATGTATTATAATAGTCAAAAAGAAGAATACTTACCATTATCAGAAGAAGCAATTAGTGAAGAAGAAATCGCAAAAAATACAGATTATACGAATAATTTACTAGATATTTCAAATGATATCATCGTCTTTGATTTATTAAATGAAGATAAAAATAAAGAAAAGGAGAAGAAGAAATGAAATTAAAAAAAGGAATAAAAAGATTTTTCGTACTCCTATTAGTCATTGCTTTAATAATCGTATCAATCTTTGCTTATAAAAAATTCTCAACAAAGAAAGAAGAAGTAAAAGATATTAAAATTGTAAATCAAGTAGAAAAATATGATTATAAGTTAAAAGAAAATAAATCAAAGAAGTATAAAGAATTATTTAAGGAACTAAAAAAAAATTTAGAAAATGAACCAGTAGAGGAAGAAGAATACGTAAAAAAAATAACAGAAATGTTTATTACAGATTTTTATACATTAGATGATAAAATGACAAAATCAGATGTAGGAGGAGTTGATTTCTTACATAAAGATGTAGTAGAAAACTTCTTAGTAAATGCAGAAGATACTTACTATAAATATTTAGAAAGTAATTTGTATGATAACAGAAATCAAAACTTACCAGAAGTAGAGGAAGTAACTATTAATAGTGTTACGAAAAGTCCTTACACCATTGGTTCCAATACAGATGAAAATGCTTATAAAGTAGAGGTTTCATGGACTTATACGAAATCAGACTTTTCTACTTATCAATCAAGTGCAACTCTAATATTTGTTCATGATGATATAAAACTAGTATTAGTAGAACTACAATAGTAGTTCTTTTTTTTCATAGAAAAAAGAGTAAATATTTACTCTTTCTCATCATCATTATTATCTTCTTCTTTATCATTAGAAGAATTGTTATCTTCTTTTTCTTGTTCTTTTTTCTCGTCTTCTTCTTTTTCCTTTTCTTTTTCTTTGTTTTCTTCCTCTTCGTCATCCTCATCCTCATCCTCATCTTTTTTATCAGTTTCATTTCTAGAAGAACTAGAACCAGATAAAGTAAGAACTAAAGAATCTTTAATTAAATCAATTCTTTTTCTAAATGGATAATTTTGATCAATTACCGTTCCATTACTACCTTTAAAACTAACAGATATTCCTAATTGCGAACAAGTTGCTCGAGCTTGTGATTCTGTATCTCCTGTAAAATCAGGAAGTAATTGATAACCAACATTATTACTATAAGGACCTTCTCCAATTACTTTCTTTTCATAAGGTTTGTTAATAGAAAAATGAAATTCTGTAATAACTTTATGATCTGCTTTACCTAAATTCTCTTTCATAGCTTGAATAATATCTTTTTTACTACTCTTATTTGGAACATAATCCCATAATACCATTTTAGCTCTTTCATCATAAATCATTTGTCCCACACCATCTAAGAAAAGAGTTTGAATATTAACAAGTTCTGCTTTTTCATCACTCATACTTTTTTTAACAATATCTTTTCCTACATTATAGAAAGATAAGATTTGTTTTGTTGTAAGATTGGTATCAATACTATTAGAAACCGTATTTAATATACTCATAAAAGTATTGACATCTGTCATCGTCTTAATTTTATTCATAAGAACCATAATAATATCTTGTTGATGTTTGGCTCTTCCAAAGTCCCCATCTTCTAGTTGTTTACGATTTCTTGCATAAACAAGTGCTTGTTCTCCGTTTAATACTTGCAATCCTGGTTGAATACAAACTTCTCCTATACGACCAGAATCATCAGTACATAATTCTTTTTCAACATCAATTTCAACTCCACCAACAGCATCTACTAATTTAACAAGACCTTTAAAATTAATCTTAGCGTAGTAATCAATTGTCGTATCAAAATAGTTTTCAATGGTATTAATCATACAATCTGTTCCATAAGCAGCGGCATGAGTAATTTTATTTTCAGGTTTTCCACTCCAACAAGCTATTGGAACATAGCTATCTCTTGGAATGGATAACATCGTAGCGTTCAATGTTTTTGGATTAAAAGTAATTAGAATTAAAGTATCTCCATTCGCAATTGCATTCTTTGTAAGAACTTCTTCCGTAGAATCAATTCCCATCAAAAGTATGGTAAATGGTTCCGTAACAGATTTACCAGTAGATGCAACATCAATATTGGAAGTAGCTTCTTTCTTCATTTTTTTCTCTTTAGTAAGAATTACTTTTGTTCTTGTTGCGATATCTTCATATCCAGTAATATCAGTAAATAAAGAAACATAATTATCAGTAATAAAAAGAGCATCTAAATCTTTCTCATATAAATCAACAACCATAGAAGTATAATCTTCATATTCTTTTATTTCATTATCATCTCTTAATTTATTTTCTTTAATAATCTCTTGTGGAATAATGTAACCATCTGGATTTTTCTTATCTCCTAAAATACCTATCTTCATATTTTTAAGATCTTTCACATCATTACAAGGACTATCACTTAATACAATTAAATCTGATGTATAAGTAATGACTTCTTTATTTAAACTACTAACTTTTCCATAGAAATAATAGATAACACTACCAATAGAAAAAGTAATAAGAGCATAAAGAAATAATAGAACAATAAAAGTCTTAACTTTTTTCTTTTTCTTCTTTCTTAAATAAATAAAGAAAATAATAAAATCTATCAGTCCTAATATTCCAATCACAAGATAACGAATCATATCTTCAATAGAACTTAGTAATAATATTTCATATATCGCAAAAAAGGAACATCCAAGTGCTAGTACTAAGAATAATAACAAGATAAAATGAATGATTCCTTTACTTTCCTTTTTTTTCATAATTCCTCCCTAAACAAACTGTTTATCATATAAAATTATATCAAAAGAATTAAAAATAAGCAAAAGTTATTCGGAAATAATAAGAACAAAGTAAAGTAATGTAAAATAATAGGAAAAGAAAATAGTTTCTGATAACTGTCCAAAATAGAACTGATATAATGATGTTATAAGAGTTGAAAGGAGCATCTTTATGTCAAAGAAGAAATGGTTATTCTTATTATTTGCAGTAGCATTCTTTACATGCATAAAGAATGTGAAAGCTTTTGATTCAAATAATTATAAATATAGAGATTTATGCGGTGCTTATGAAGTAGCTGGTTTTCATACAGATGGGGGAATTGTTGCGGTAGCATGTTACAGTACTTATCAAGAAGCAAAATCTTTTATGGTAACAAATGGTAGTACCGATCTAGGAATTCTTACAAAAGTAGGGGGAGTTACAAAAATAGTAGACGCCAATGTAGGAATACTAGATTTGACAGTAAATCCAGAACAATTGACATATTATTACACAAATAGTGAATTGAATGGATCTGCCTATACCTATATGGCAAATGGATATGATTATGGAGGAGTCGATGGAGCTCATCTAGATTCGTATTATTCTGGTAATAAGGGAATGTGGACAGCTAAAGTAAAAATAGGAGGTTTTACTGGTTGGATTAAACAATCTGCCTATGAAATAGTTCCTGTTACTTGGGTAAAGAGTCTAAGTTACTATTCGGTAACGAATGAATCAATCAAACATGTTTATAATAAGAAAGTGCAAAATAATTATAGTGGTTCTTATGGCTGTACAATTGGTCCAAAACCAGAGATGTTACCAGTAGGTAATTATTATAGTTATGATGGTCATTATTTTTATAAGGATATTGAACTAATGATAAAAGATTATAAAAATGATAATCATGATCATGCTGTAAATGCCAATAATCCATACTATAACTATTATATGTATTTATCAAATCATACAAGAACAGCTTATTCTAGTGTAAATATCGATGAATATATCAGAAACAATTTAGGTTATCAGATGAATGTATATGGAAATAGTGCCAGTAGTCAAACATCTAGATTATACGGTATGGGAACTTTCTTCTATTATGCCCAAGAAAAATATGGAGTAAATGCCATATTATCTTTAAGTTTAAGTAGAAATGAAACAGGTAATGGAACAAGTTATCTATCGATTAATAAAAATAATGGATTTGGATTAAATGCTGTAGACTCCAATCCAATTAATGGAGCCAATTGGTATGCTTCTTTTGCAAGTAGTATCTTAGGATATGCATCCAAATGGTTAACTTATGGATTCTTACATCCAAGAGATTGGAGATATTTTGGTCCTCAATTTGGAGATAAATTAAATGGAATGAATGTGAAGTATGCATCGGATGCTTATTGGGCAGAAAAGACAGCTGCTAACTATTATAGTCTAGATAGAGCCTTTGGCTTACAAGATTATAATTACTATCAACTAGGTCTTACGAATGGCCCAGCTAATGCTTTTACATCACCTTCAACCAATGCTAGAATTGTCTATACTTATCCAGAAAAAGATGATGCATTAGTAATCGTAGATGAAGTAACAAGAGATGGACAAGTATGGTACAAAGTAGTAAGTGATTTAAATATCGATTCTAATTTTAATGAAATATCATCAGGAGATTATAATTGGAATGGTTATGTTTATGTACTAGCAAGTTATGCAAGAAAAATTAATCAAGGAAAGAATGGTTATATTAGTCCAAATGAAGTAACAGAATACTTAGATAAAGATTATGAATATGACTTATATATAGAAAATACAGAATTAAAACCTAAAGTTGCGCTTAGTATAAAAGAAACATCATACTATTATGATTCTTCTTTAACATCAAGAACAGGAGACACTCTATTATATGATAGAGCTATCATGGTCTATACTGCTGCTTATAAAAATGGAAAAGCAGTTTCTTACTTAGTATCTAGTGATTATTTCCATGATCAAAAACATTGGGTAAGTGCAGATGCTATCCAATTTACAGATTTACCTTATGGAAAAGTAACAGTAAGTGTATCAGGAAATCAATATACTTGGGTAAATTATAATAAGGAAGATGCTAAGTATTCATTAATCAGTGGTTTATATACGAATACTTATGTACCAATATTAGGAGAAGAAAGAGTAGGAAATGATACTTGGTTAACAGTACCAGTATCCTTAACAACAAATGATAATATTCATGGATTTACATTAAAAGAAGCTCCTGGAGTATCAATCACAACTTATCGAAGTGAAATTATCAATACACCACCAACAATAGAAGCAAATGATATTGAATTCTTTGAAGGAGATAACTACAATCCATTAGAAAATGTAAAAGCAAATGACAAAGAAGATGGAGATCTTACTAGTAAAATTCAAATCGTAGAAAATACTGTTAATCAAAATAAAAAAGGTACTTATAAGATTGTTTATAAAGTAGTGGATTCTTATGGAGTAGAAGGAACAAAAGAAGTAAAAGTAACCGTAAAAGAAAAAGTATTTGCGAAAAAAATAACAATGGAAAAGAAAGAATATCAAATTGAAAATGATAGTGAAGAAACCTTGAAAGCAACTATTGAACCAGCAAATACAACAGATAAGACAATCAAATGGACAAGCAGTGATGAAAGTATTTTAACTGTAGATGATAATGGTACAGTAACGACATTAAGAGAAGGGGAAGCTACCGTAACCGCAACAACCATCAATAACAAGTCTACAACCGCAACCATAAAGGTTGTAAGAGGACCATTAAAAGTATCTTATTCTACTCATGTTCAAGATTATGGTTGGCAAAAGTATCAGAAAAATGGAAATACTTCCGGTACGGTAGGAGAAGGAAAAAGACTAGAAGCCATCAAGATAAAATTAGTAAATTCAGATTACGAAGGAAGTATAGTTTATCGTACTCATATAGAAGCCTATGGATGGGAAAAAGAATTTAAAGAAAATGATAATATATCTGGTACTGTTGGAGAATCTAAGAGACTAGAAGCCATTGAAATAAAATTAACAGGTGATATTGCCAACTATTATGATGTCTACTATCGAGTTCATTCACAAGATTATGGTTGGCTAGGTTGGGCAAGAAATGGAGAAAGTGCTGGAACTACTGGTCAAGCACTTCGTCTAGAAGCCATTGAAATCAAATTAGTAGAAAAAAATCAAACGATAAAAGAATATGGTGAAAAAGATGCTTTCAAACAGAAGAAAGTAGTATACAACACTCATGTTCAAGACTATGGTTGGCAAGAAAGTGTAAATGATGGAGAATTATCAGGAACAACAGGAGAATCAAAGAGACTAGAAGCCATTCAATTAAACTTAATAAACCAAGAGTATAAAGGAAATATTCTTTATAAAACACACATTCAAAATGAAGGATGGGAAGAAGAGTTTAAGAAGAATGGAGAAATGAGTGGAACATCAGGAAAATCTCTAAGACTAGAAGCCATTGAAATAAAACTAACCGGAGAATTAGAAAAGCATTATGATATCTATTACCGAGTTCATGCTGAAAACTTTGGTTGGTTAGCCTGGGCTAAGAATGGAGAAAAAGCAGGAACGGCAGGCTATGCCTATCGTCTAGAAGGAATAGAAATCATTCTAGTAGAAAAAGGCAAAACTCCACCTCCAAGAAATAATCAAAATAATAATCAAGCTTATTTTGAAAAATAAAGAATCTATGTTCAACATAGATTCTTTTTTTAATTCGATACTGTTATCGTAATCGTAAGACCAGTAGAGATTTCACTAAGAGGGGCAATTGATTGATTTAGAACTGTATCTTTTGTAGAATCACTATCTTTATAAATAAAGTTATAATGTAATCCTAACTTATCTAATTTTTCAATAGCTTCCTCTTTAGTAAGACCTTTTAAATCTGGAACAACTTTCTTACTACCATCACTTATTTTTACAATAATCGCATCATGATTTTTAATAACTTCTCCTTCTTTATAAGAATAACTTATCACTTCACCAATTTTTACAGTATCATGAAATTCATGTTCTTCTAGATAAGCAATATTATGTTTATTTGCCCATTCATAGAACTCATTTAAATCTTTAAACTTTGGCATTTTTAATGCTCCTTGGGATACAACTACTTCTAAAGAACTTCCTTGTTCTACTAAAGTACCCTCTTCTGGACTAACAGAAATAATTTTTCCTTTAGAAATAGAATCATCATACTGTTCTAAAAAATGAATTTTCATTTTATTTTGAATTACCCAATTAGTAATCTTTACCGTATCATAATCTTTAAAATTAATAACAGTAACAGAAGGACCTCTACTAAGAGTAATAATAACTTTTTGATCATCAACAGGAATTACAGTACCAGAAGAAATACTTTGTTCAATGACTTTTCCTTTTTTTACTTTCTTAGAATAATCTTCTTTTAATTCATATCGTAAATGATTCTTTTTCATAAAAAGTTCTACTTCAAATTTACTCTTATTCGTAAAATCAATTAAAGATACTTCTTGAAAACCTAATTCTTCTCCATAAGAGAAGATTAATTTTAATTCTTCATTTCTTCGTAATGTACCAGTAGCACTTTGTTCAATAACCGTATCAACTGCTTGATCACTAGAAATATATTCTACTGTTACATTACTTAATGAATTTGAATTAACAAATTCTAATACTTGATCACTATTCCAAGATATCATACTAGGAATCATGATTTCTTTATAAGGATTCATTCCTTCACTAACCGCAATCGTTATTTTTTTCTTTTCTTTCTCATAATCTTCATAGATCACATGATAAGAATCAACGATATCACTATATTCATAGATTTGTTCTACTTCTATTTGATTTTTCTTAGCCCATTTCATTACTTCCTCTACACTTTTACCACTAAAATGAATTTCTTCTTGAGCAATTTTTTCTTTTCCAAATAGAGATAAAATAAGAAAAATAAATAACAAGATACTACTAAATAGAATCATACGTTTTCGATTTCTCTTATAAGTAAGAGAAGTAATAATATAAAGAATAATAAATAGAGTAAGAAACAAATTACTAAGAATATGAATAATAGATTGATTAGGATTTCTAATAGTAATAAAAAACCAAACAATAGAAAAGAATAATAATACAATTAATACTCCATGAATAAAAGTATGTTTCACTTCATGAGTCTCTTTCATATCTTCATCAATTATTTTTTGTAATTGTATCGTATTCATAAGATATTCTTCATCCATTTTCTTTTTCAAACCTATCATCTCCCATTCTTATAAAACCATTATATTATAAAATAAAAACAATATCTACTATAAATAACAAAATAACTATGATATAATTTGTATTAGAAAAGAGGAAATCTTATGGGAGAAAGAATCAAGAATCATATCAATTTAATATTATCAATTTTCTTATTATGTCAACCATTCATAGATGTATTAACAGGAATTTGTATTCATACTTTAAAGATCAATCTAACAATAGGAATCTTAATTCGAATATTATTTTTATTCTTTATTTGTAGTGTATGTTTCTTTCTCTATAAAAAGAAACAACTTGCTATACCATATCTATTAATACTAGGTTATTGTTTATTCTATGTATTAGGTATTTTCCTTTATAAAGGAGGAAATAATTTCTTTACAGAGATTCAAGGATTAATAAAAGTGTTTTATTTTCCTCTTCTTTTATTATCTCTTTATTCGATAAAAGAAGAAATTAGAATTAGTAATTTAGTTTATTTAACAACTTTATTTTTATATTTAATCTTTATTTTTGTCCCAACTATTTGTGGAATAGGATATAAGACATATGAAATAACGAAAGAAGGAACTCTTGGTTTTTTTAATTCAGCCAATGAAATTAGTGGTATTATCTCAATATTAACTCCATATTTTTTTATAATTCTAGTCACAACAAAAAAAATAATTCCTAAAATAGGATTCATTCTGATGTATCTAGTAGTAATCTTAATGATGGGAACAAAAACTCCATTAATCATTTTATTCTTAACATTAGGATTTTCTTTAGCTTATTATTGGATTTTCTTATTGAAACAGAAACAATATAAGAAAGTATCTATCTCTCTTGGAATATTAATCGTAGGAGTAACTTCTATTTTATTGATACTTCCTAAAACAAATTTTTATAAGAATATTGAAACTCATTTAGAATTCTTAGAAGTAGACTCTGTCTTTGAAATATTTCAAAAAGAAGAATTAATAGATCATTTCTTCTTTAGTCAAAGATTAACCTTTTTAAAGAATAAATCAGCAATCTATAATCAATCGAATCTATATCAAAAATTATTTGGTATTGGTTATATTAATAACAATGAAACAACGAAATTAATAGAAATGGATTATTTTGAAATATTCTATAGTCATGGTATTATTGGTTTCTTAATCTTCTTCTTAATATTGACAATGGTTTTAGGTAAAATAGTAAAAAAAGAAGAATTAACATATGAAACTTATATGAAAAAACTTTCAATTGCTTGGATTCTTTTCTTATCTTTCTTTACAGGACATATCTTAATATCTCCATCCGTTAGTTTCTTATCTGTTCTATTGATTCTTTCTCTATATAAAAGAGATCAAATCAGTTTATTAGGAAACTATAAAAAAGAGATCAATCATTGTCTTAAAATAAGTACTGATGAAATAGAAGAATTAAAAAGAAAAGATAAGTATTTATTTTTTAAGATTATGAATTTTCATAATTATGATAAATGTATTATTTATAATAATAAGGAGAAATTTGTAAAAGAAATAGGAGATATCTTATCAAGAAATGTAATAATGATTAAGAAAGAAAAAGATTTATTAAAGAAAATAGAAGAATAAAAGGAGTATCTATGTTAAAAGAATTATTGAATAAAGAAGAAATCATACGAATGATAAAATATACCATATCAGCAGGAACTTCTATTCTTCTTGATTTATTCTTATTTACGGTATTTCATTATTGTATGATGAAAGGAATAAAAGAGGAAACAATCGTAATCATTCTTTCTACGATTCTTGCAAGAATAATATCTTCTTTGTATAATTATTTCATTAATTCTCGACTAGTTTTTAAAAATAAAAATAAGAATACAATCATCAAATACTATATTTTAGTAGTAATCCAAATGATAGCTTCAGGAATCCTAGTATCGATTGCGAAAAAGATAATACCGGGAAATATAACAGTTATTAAATTTTTTGTCGATGTAGGAATCTTTATTGTAAACTATTTTGTACAAAAGAAAATAATATTTAAAGAAAGGACTTGAAGAAAATGTTATTAAGTAAAAAGAAAATTTCATTAGTCATTCCTTGTTTTAATGAAGAAAAAGCCGTTCCATTTTTTTATGAAGAGACGGATAAAGTTACCAAAGAAATGAAAGAATTTGATTTTGAATTTATTTTTGTAGATGATGGTAGTAGAGATAACACCCTATGGATAATCAAAGATCTAGCAAAGAAAGATCATAGAGTAAAATATATTTCTTTTTCAAGAAATTTTGGAAAAGAAGCAGGAATGTATGCTGGTTTAGAAAAAACAACGGGAGATTATGTTGCGATTATGGATGTTGATATGCAAGATCCACCTAGTATGTTAATAGAAATGGTTGAAAAAATACAAAAAGAGAATATCGATTGTGTTGCACTTTACACCAATACACATAAAGGTTATTCTTTCTTAAGAAGACATCTTACGAATACTTGGTACAAGATTGTGAATAAACTATTAAAATCAAAACAAAAGCCAGGGGCTAGAGATTTCCGTCTAATGAAAAAAAGTATGGTAGATTCTCTTTTATCAATGAAAGAATATAATCGTTATATTAAAGGAATGTTTGACTATATTGGTTATCAAACAGAATGGATTTCTTATGAAGCACCTGATAGACAAGTAGGAGAATCGAAATTTAGTTTATGGAAACTAATG
This sequence comes from uncultured Erysipelotrichaceae bacterium, assembly GCA_902797265.1. Classification (GTDB taxonomy): domain Bacteria; phylum Bacillota_I; class Bacilli_A; order RF39; family UBA660; genus UBA3789. The sequence continues at coordinate 4,680 of CADBSF010000009.1, read as the reverse complement.
AAATATGCTATTGAAGGAATTATTTCATTTTCTACCACTCCTTTAATTTTATCTGCTTATATTGGTATCCTTTTTTGCCTAATTGCTTTTATCGCAATTATTGTAATAATTATAAAAACTATTCTATTTGGAGACCCTGTTGCTGGATGGCCATCAATGATGTGTATCATTATTTTTGTAAGTGGTATTCAATTGTTCTTCTTAGGAATTATCGGATCTTATTTATCCAAGATTTATCTAGAAGTAAAAGAAAGGCCAGTATATATTATTAAGGAAACAAATACAAAATAAAAAAACAGGAGAATTTAATTTATGAAAAAGAATAAATATATCCCATTTATAACACTATTCATCATTATGCTCATCTTTTTTATCATGGCCAAAGCAAATTATGGAGATGATGTATGGTTTAAAGAAAGAATAAATGATAACTTATTTGACTACCTTTCTTTTCGTTATTATCATTGGACGTCTAGACTCATCATTGAATCCCTTATGTTGATATTATTAAAAATGCCAAAAATTATATGGTGTTTATTAAGTGCGTTCTTAGTATCCTTTAGTAGTTTTTCTATTTCTAAATTATTTACAAAATTTGATTGGAAGAGTAATTGGCTAGTATCCCTTTTAGTAAGTCTCTATCCCATGATAGAGATGGGGGATACTGGTTGGTATGCAACAAGTATGAACTACCTATATCCACTAGCTTTCTGTTTATTTGCTATGATACCAATCAAAAAGGTATATGAGGGAGAAAACATCAAAAAAATGATGATGCCACTCTATATCTTATCTTTGTTAATAGCTTGCAATCAAGAAATAACATGTGCCTTACTATTTGGATTTTACTCGATAGCCATTTTTTACTTTATGAAAAATAATAAGAAAAGCAAATTTCTTTATTTCCTATTATTTTTAATAATTCTAAATCTAGTATTCATATTTACTTGTCCAGGAAATAGTGCTCGTGTTACAGCTGAAATAAAAACTTGGTATCCAGAATATTCTAATTTTAATGTTATTACGAAGTCTTTTTTAGGGTTTGTTACAACAATATTAAATATGGTTTGTTATCCAAACCTAATTATCATATCAATAGTAGGATTACTTCCTTTATTAAACTTGTTCAAAGAAAAGAAATTATTATGGAAATGGTTCTCTTTTCTACCTTTATTAATAATAATCTTTGCTGGAAATCATTTTTCTATTTTTTCAAATTTTTCCTTTATTACAAATCACTTGCATGAATACTTAACAAAAGTAGAGGAAGTAACGTTATGTAAAAAAAGTATATTAAGCTTTGTAGTATCTATTTCGTTTTTAATCCCAATTATCGTTTCCATTTATCGATTATTTGATAAAAAATATTTATTATTGCTAATATTGGGAGCTGGATTAATGACTAGAATGATACTAGGTTTTTCTCCAACAATTTATGCATCAGGAATTAGAACTTTTCTCTTTTTAGATTTTTCATTAATTATTCTATTATTATATATCATAATGGACTTAAAAAAACGATTAAAAAAAGATTCTTACAAAACAATGATAATGATACTGCTTTTCTTTTCGAGTATTCAATTTTTGAATATGTTGATGCAAATTTAATACTAGTGTTTTCACTAGTTTTTTTTTCCAGTAAAAAAGAAAAAATATGATATAATAAACAGTAGAGGAATGACTATGAAAAAAAGAAAAAAAGAGAAAAGAATTGCTTTAAAGATGTTATTATGTTTAATCTACTTAATCGCAATGACAGTACTGTTTGTATGTTCTTATACCATCTATCAAGAAAAGAAAAAATTAACTCCTTGGGATGAAGTAGAAAAAACAAATGAATATACGTATATGGATATCTATAAGATGTCAGAAAAATTTGCTTATAACAAAGATTCTAATATTGGAATTCATTTTGTAATTGTAAAAGAAGCAACAGGTCTTTGGCATACATATTTAATCGCAATCAATGAAAATAATTATAATAAATATAAAGGATTAATCGATTATACTTATGAAAGAATTCAAATAGAACCACCACCTATGAGGATATATGGTTATCCTGCAATTACTACCAATGATATGAAAACACTAGCCATTAAGAATATAGGAAACTTCTTACCAGCAGAAAATGAAGTTCAAATAACAGAAGAAAATTATAAAAAATATTTAACAAATAGTTATTTAGATACAACAAAAACAAAGAAAGAATCTTTTAGTTTAATCTTATGTATCTCCTTTGGATTAATCTTCGTTGTCTTTGCTTTATTTATTATGACTATTTTTGATAAAGGAATTCCAAATAAAAAATAGAAGGAGTATTAATCAAATGATGAAAAGAAAGAAACTAATAGAAAAAAAAGATATCATCATAATAACAGTAATGACTCTTTTTTATGCTATAATTTCTTTTTATCAATTAGGAGATTTAAAAGTACCACAAACCTATCAAGAATTTCCAAATAGTGGATATCATGTTACGATTTCTTTAAAAAAAGAAGAAGTAGTAAATAAAATTAGATATTATACTGGATATCAATTAGGAAAGTTTATTATTATGTCTTCTCTCGATGGAAAAGAGTATCAAGAAGTAGATACTATAGATACCGATAGTGTTTTTTCTTGGGAAGAAATCAAAGTAAATACAACTGCAAAATATATAGAGTTTATTTCAAAAAGTTCTGATTCTACGTTAGGAGATGTTCAATTATATGGAGAAGATGATAAAAAGTTAGATATTATTCCTGATAAAACAAATCCTGTATTAGATGAATTACATTTAGTACCAGATGAAATATCCTATTTAAATAGTACTTATTTTGATGAAATCTACTATGCTAGAACAGCTTATGAATATACCAAAGGAATTGATTGTTACGAATGGAGTCATCCACCTCTAGGAAAACTAATTATGACAATACCGGTATATCTATTTGGATTTAGTCCTTTTACCTATCGGTTTATGGGAAATCTATTTGGAATCTTTCTAATTCCTATCATGTATATTTTAGCTAAAAAATTAACAAAAGAAAAAAAATATGCCATCTTAGGAGCATTATTAATGATGTTTGATACTTTTCATTTTGCTCATACAAGAATTGCCGTAATCGATAGTTTTCAATTAGTATTTATTCTCTTATCGGTATTATTCATGATATGCTATTTAGATACCAAAGAAAAAAAATATAAATATCTCATTCTATCAGGAATCTTTTTTGGATGTAGCATTTCTACAAAATGGAATGCTTTCTATATTGGTTTAGGACTAGGAATTATTTTTTTGATTCATATGATAAAAGATTATCAAAATAAAAAAGAAACAATAAAAGAATTATTACTGGTATTTTTAAGTTTTATAATCATTCCTATCGTAATCTATCTATTATCCTACATACTATTTCCAACAATTATGAATTATGATAGAACAATCTTAGGAATTATTGATCAAACAAAGAGAATGTTTGAATACCATAATAATCTAACGGCAAGTCATCCTTTTTCTTCAAAATGGTATGAATGGCCTCTTATGATAAGACCTGTTTGGTTATATACTTCTGATACAGGAACGGATATTAGAAGAACAATAGTAGATATAGGAAATCCTATGATATGGTGGTCAGGAATATTTGCCTTTTTTTACCTAATCGTAGAAACAATCAAAGAAAAGAAAAAAGAAACTTTATGGCTAATCATAATGATTTTATCTTCTTTCTTACCATATCTATGGATTAGTAGACCAATGTATCTTTATCATTATTTTATTACTTTACCATTTATCATGTTAGGAATTGTATTCGCAATGAAAAAAATAACAGAAATAACAATGGATAATAAAGTTTATTATGCTTATATCATTTTTGTTATTATCTTCTTTATTTTATTCTATCCTGTTGTATCTGGCCTACCAGTAAAAGAAGGATATATTGATTTTTTAAGATGGTTACCAACTTGGTCATTTTAGGAGGAATGTTTATGTCAAAGAAAAAAGAAGAAGATAAATTATGGAAATGGATTGATAATAATCATCTATTTCTATTTCTTGTCTCAATTACGGTAATTGGAGTTTTAATAAGATTATATTTAATGTCATATCAGTCTGGTGACTATGATATGTTTCTAAAACCATGGTTTCAAGAATTAAAAGCAAATGGAGGACTACTGGCATTAAAAAAAGAAATTGGTAATTATACTCCAATCTATATGACTCTTTTAGCTATTTTAACGTATCTTCCTATTAAGTCATTAATCTCCATTAAAGTTTTATCCATTATCTTTGACTTTGTAGGAGCTTTTACCATCTATAAAATTGTATCTTTCTTATTAGAAAAAAAGAAATATCAAAAAGAGTTATCCATTCTAAGTTATGGAATCTATCTATTCTTACCAACTGTATTTTTAAATTCAGCTTATTGGGCACAAAGTGATTCCATCTATGCTGCTTTCTCTTTATTATCAATCTACTTTTTAATGAAAGAAAACTATTTAAAAAGTCTTCTCTTTTTTGGAATTGCTTTATCGTTTAAATTACAAGCTATTTTCTTATTTCCTATTTTCTTATTTGTCTATATCAGTGAAAGAAAAATAAAACTAAAATACTTTTTAGTAATTCCCTTAACCATCTTTCTTTTAAGTTTACCAAAAGCACTTTTAAGGAATGATTTGTTAATAGGATTCAAAGTATTT
>CADBSF010000008.1 GCA_902797265.1 uncultured Erysipelotrichaceae bacterium | reverse complement strand
ATTTTCTAAATCAATAACCCCTGTTTTTATCTTACTATTATCAAAATCATAAGGACCAGTACTCAAACTAAATTGATAAAAGTCACTCATATTTGGTTCATAAAAATAAGCATTCATCTGACGAATAATTTTCTTTCCCTCATCTTCAAAGATAACATCTTGTACATAGATTTTAAATGAAAAGATACCATTATTATAATCTTTATAATAAATAAAACTAGAATCGACATCGAAACATTCAATATCTTTCATAAAATCTTTGGCACTTTTAATCGTTTCTTCTATACTACTTTCATATTTATCTTCCTCAATATAACCATCAGAAACTAATTGTTCACAGTAACCTTCTCCTTCTGCAAACATAATTACTTGAGGAGATCCATCTACTTCTTTTACATTTAATCCTCTCAATAAAGGAATCATTAATTGAACAGAATGTTCCTGATAATTAGCATCCTTTGCAATAGCAGTCGCAAGTGCTTCTTTTTCCTCTTTCTTCATATCATAACCTACTTTCTGTTCTTATTATAACATATCTTTTCCAATTATTAAATAATAATATCAACAAGGATACCAATAAAAACTCCTATCAAGTAAATAATAGATACGATTGAAATGTTTTCCCTCTTATTTTTATTCGTTCGAAATAATACTAAGATTCCTACTCCACTACCTGTAAGTAATCCTGATAATAAAACTCCTAAAGAAATTAATTGAGATAAGTATAATTCTGTAAGTAAAATACTACTAAAACAATTTGGTATTAATCCTATTATACTTGATAAAAAATAAGTAAATAGATTTTTATTCGTTAATAATTTTTGAATACTTTCTTCTCCTACAAAGGAAAGAATACCATTTAATAATAAATTCATAATAAGAATAAAGATTCCTATTTTAAGAGCATGTTTTAATCCTGCAAGAAAAATCCCATCTTTTTCACATTCACAATGTTCATGATCACATTCTTCATGAATAGAAATCGTATGATTTCTTTTTCGATAAAAGATATCAACAATAAAGCCTACAAGAATTCCTACTAGTACTTTAAAGCCTATTATTTTTAAAATAAGAAATAAATCAACATTCTTACTAAACATAATAACAGCCATCTCATCACTAGTTGCTAGAAAGATAGAAATAACGGTACCCATAGTAATAACATGATTAGAAAATAGACTTGCTGCCATCGTACCAAATCCACATTGAGGAAATCCTCCTAGTATACCACCAATAATTGGACCAAATTTTTGATTTTTCTTTAATATCTTTTCATTCTTTTTATCAAGTTTTTTTTCTAAAAACTCAAGGATGATAAAAACGACTAATAAGTAAGGAAATAACTTAATAGTATCAATAACACCATCTAATATAATATCTAGCATCATTTCACCTTCCTATACAATTATTACAAATTCCTGAAATAATTAATTGATTTCTGTCCATATGAAAACCATGTTCTTCTAAGATATGATTCGATATTTTGTCAATACAAGAACAATCAACATGAATCATTTTATGACAAGAATTACATTTTAAATAAAAATGATTATTAGAAGAGCATTTCTCTAAGTATTGATAATAAGTATCTCCATTCTTCATCATTCTTTTTAATAAACCCTCATTCTCTAATTGTTCGATAAAACGATAAATAGTAGTAAGTCCTACATTTTCAACTTCTTGATGAAGTTCCTTGATACAAAATTCTTTTTCTTTCTTTTGAATCAAATCTAAAAGTATTTTCTTTTGTTTCGTTTGATAATTACATCGATCCATAAAAAGCCTCCAAATTGAAAATCATTTTCATATTTATTGTATGCTAAGTCATAAAAAAAAGCAAGAAAAAAAATTCCAAAACGGAATTTATATAATTTCAATATCAACAATAACATTATTATGAGAATCTATTTTCTTTAATTTTTCAATTTCTTCATCTTTAATATGAATCTTTTTTGTTAATTCTGTTAATTCATTACTAACAAATTCTAAGTTATGACGAGTTTCTTTTACTTTACCATCTTTATAGATTAAGATAACAACTAATACTGTAATAACGATACCTAAGATAAAATCTATAATGGGCATAAAATCAACTCCTATCTTAATCTATCATATCAAATTTCTTAGAAAAAAGAAAGTATAAAAAAAGAAAAAGGTGATTGTTCATCACCTTTAATAATCATTTTATAACTATGCTTGTTCGTAATTAACAGTGAATAATGAAGCAAATTCTTGAATTTGTGCGTATTCTTCAGGTGTTGGTAACGTATCAACATTCTTATATGTTACAGTTACTTTGAAAGTATGAGAACCATCAACATTTAATGGATCATTTGCAGCAACTGGAGTACCATCTGCATAAGTAACATCATATGTCAAAAATTTTGCTTGAGTTTCAGTCAATTCAGTCTTTGTTACACTAGCTACTTTAGCATTAATACTACCATTGTTTTTAAATTTACATGTAAATGTAAAAGTATCTCCTGGTTCAGTTAAAATATGTTTGAAGTAAATAGTATTTCCATCCATCCAAATAACTGCACCTGTAGGATCTTGACCAGTTCCATCATCAGGATTTACTGTAGTAGGGTTTTCTGGATTAATAGTACAAACTTCACCTTGAGGACATTCAATATCATTTGCACTAGGTGAAACATTCCAAGTATTATCTCTAATCTTAGAAGTACCATTAATGTTTAATGTTGCACTTAAACTTGCATATCCTATCGTAACTACTGCTAATAAAAGTAATAAAGCAATAATTATGGAAGTTTTTCTTCCCTTTCCTTGATTTTCTTGACTTTGACTAGATTGATTTAACATAAACTACCTCCTATCTTGATAAAAGTTTATCATGTATTAAAAAAAAATGCAACAATTTTTAGAAAAAAAAAATTTGAATTTAACACTTTTTTGTACTCAAATAATCTATGTATAATGAAAACATAATTATATCAATTCTTTATTAATAGTTTGTCTGTTTTTTCAATAAAATATACAAAAAAAATAAGGATGACCTTATTTTTTTAATGGTAATACAATATCCCATTCTGTACCAAGTGAACTATCTTTAATAAGAATTCCTCGATCCATTAATTCTTTTCGAATAGAATCAGCCTGTTCCCAATCTTTATTTTTCTTATATTCATTTCTTGATTCTATTTTTTCAAGTATTTCTTCTTCTTTTATTTGATACTTTGTCAAGTATTTATTCTGAATATCTTTTATCACTATATTAGAATCTTGTTGAAGTAATCCTAATACCTTATAAATAGATACTAAAGATTCTTTTATTTGAATAATTTGAGAAATCGTATCATTATTTAAATTCTTCATTAATTTACGAATTTCACTAACCCATTTAAAGATATGCGTAATAGCAAGAGAAGTATTAAAATCATTATCCATTGCCATACGAAATTCTTTATCAATTTCTTGATAAATAGAAGATTCTTTATCAAGATTTTCTTTTCCTAATTTATCAACTTCAGAAAATAACTGATACATATGATAAATCTTTTCTTCATGTTGTTCTAATGCTCCATCAATAACATTCATATCAGATCGATAATTATTTTCTAATAAACTCATTCGAATTACTTCTGGATTGTATTCTCTTAATAAATCTTCTAGTAAAATTCCATTATTTAAAGACTTACTCATCTTTTGTCCATTTACTTTAATTAATCCATTATGTAACCAATATTTTGAAAATTGTTTTCCCGTTAAAGATTCACTTTGAGCAATTTCATTCTCATGGTGAGGGAAAATTAAATCTTTACCTCCTCCATGAATATCAATTTGTTCTCCTAAATATTTCATACTCATCGTAGAGCATTCAATATGCCAACCTGGTCTTCCTCTTCCCCAAGGAGATTCCCACCAAATCTCATCATCTAAGGCTTTCTTCCATAAAGCAAAATCTTTATCATCTAATTTTCCAGGTTCTACACTTTTACGAACTCCTGATAAACCATCTTCTACAATTCGATTGGATAATTTTCCATATTCTGGGAAAGACGATACTTTAAAGAAAACATCTCCATATTCTGTAGAATAAGCATGTCCTGTTTCAATTAATTTTTCAATAAATGAAATCATATCAGGAATACATTCTGTAGCTTTTGACTGAATGGTTGGTTTATCTACGTAGATAGCTGCTAGTTCCTTATCTATTTTTTCCATCATCTGATTAGCAAAATCTTTTGGATTTACACCTAATTCTCTTGCTTTTAAAATTATTTTATCATCAACATCTGTATAATTTCTAACATAGGTAACATCATAACCACTATAATCTAAATACTTTTTAATAACATCAAATACAATTGCTTGATAAGCATGTCCAATATGAGCATCACCAGAAGCTGTAATTCCACAAGCATACATCTTTACCTTATTACCATCTAATGGAACAAACTCTTCCTTTTTTCTTGTTAAAACATTATATAGCTTCAAACTCATAAAATCATCTCCTCATATTTAACTTCCTTTATTATAGTATTATTTTATTATTTTTTCAAGAAAAGAGAAAAGAAAATAGTAGAAATCCATCTACTATTTCATGATAGGCAACTTTTAAAAAGGAGTACGCGATAAAGTTGCCTATCTCTAGATTATTTCACTTTTTTCAAATCATATACTTGATCAACCATTTCACATACATTTGGAGAGTGAGTGACAATGATTACACATTTTCCATCTTCATGGGCTAATTTCTTAAAAATATCTAAAATATCTTGTTCTGTTTGTTTATCAAGATTACCAGTTGGTTCATCAGCAACAATCATTTTTGGATTGTAAGAAAGACTTCTCGCTATCGCAACTCTTTGTTGCTCTCCTCCTGATATTCTTAATACTTTACGATCTGCATAACTATCTTTTAAACCAACACTTCTCATCAATCTTAAAGCTTCTTCTTTTTTATTTGGTACTTTGATACCACTAGCATCCATTGATAGAATAATATTTTCACTAGCTGTCATAAAAGGAAGAAGATTATAACTTTGAAATACAATTCCTATCTCATGACTACGATAATAATCTAAGTTAATATTTTTTAAATCTTTGCCATCGAAAATGATTTGTCCTTCTGTACATCGTTCAAGACCACTAATCAAGGAAAGAAGAGTTGTCTTACCAGTACCACTTCTACCTTGAATAGCATAGATTTTTCCTGCTTCAAAGTCATAACTAACATCTCTTAATGCATATTCATCATTTTCTGCATCACTATATCGATAACTTGCATTTTGAATTGATAACAAGACTTTATTCTCTATATTTTTCTTTTCTTTCTTCATATTAAGACCTCTCTTTCAATATTGTAAGTGGAGTAAATCTTTGAATACTAATCATTGCTGATAAACTACTAATAATGATTAAAGTTAATCCAATTCCTAATAATTCACCAATTACTTTAACACTAACCACTGCATCAATAGAATCATAGGCTTGAACAGTAGGAATTCCTCTCTTACCAAAATTCATAGAAGGTGCTCCACCATCAGGATTAAATCCTCCACCTGGTCCACCAAAATTACTTCTTACTTTTTCATCTTGACTTTCACTACTTGCAATCTCATTGGATAATAAGTAATTACTTACTCCTTTCGATAAAGTTGCTCCTATCCCTGCACCTAACATTAAAGCAGCAAATCCAACAATTAATAATTCTGAAATAAATTGCATTGTTAATTTAACTTTACTAATACCAATTGTTCTTAATACTCCTATTTCATATTTTCTTTCACGAATATTAATCATATTGATAATGAATAATACAACACCACCAATAATTAAAGATATGATTAAGAATGTCGTTGCGAAAGATTTAACATTTTGAATAGAAGTTAAACCTGAATTAGCTTCTTCTTCATTTGTTTCTACTGTATAATTTTCATTTAATCCTTTACTATAGAATTCTTCTTTTACTTTATCAGCATTCTTATAATCATCAATAATAAAAGTTGGATCAATTTGACCTTTAATATTTTCATTAGAATTTGCTATAGCAACTAAACAATCTGCATTAGTTACTAAAGTATTTGCAGAATTTGAAAACATACTCATTGGATTAGAAGAAGATTCTTCATTTTCTTTATAAATTCCTATTATTTCAAATTCATAAGTATTTCCATCACTATCTTCTAGTAATATTTTATCATTTAATTTTAAATTATTATAAGACGCTAATTCTTCATTAATAAATACATAATTTCCAGTAAAAGCAATATCCCAAGCATTTTCAGCTATTTCAGTCATTTCATATTTTCCTTCTATAAATTCACTCATAGATTCTATAGAACTATAACCATTTAATGTAAAGTCATAAGATGATCCTCCAGGCATTCCATTTTCTCCTCCAGGAAAGTTAGGTCTATTACCTTGACTACTATTACTTGAAGTACTTTCTGCCTTTTCTATATTATTTCCATTTAATGAGATATTGTAAGTATAATAATAACTTGTAATATATTTACTCTCAGCAAAACTCTTAACATCATCTACTGTATAAGAAGAAATATTATTAAATTTTTCTCTCATCGATTCTCTATTTTCTTGATTACTGAAATCTACATCTTTCATCATATTTGATCTATTAAATGATATTGTCAGTTCTTTCTCATAAGCACTTTCATAAGAATTAATTAAATCATTTGCCGTATTATTAATTGCCAGTGTTACAGTACAAGCACATGCGACTACTAATATAATTACTCCTATCAGAATATTTCTACCTTTATTTCTTGTTATTGAAATCCAAGCATTCTTTAATATAAACATTTCATTTCCACCTTTCCTTTTTCCTCGTTTACGTGTTTAGTTTATCAGTCATTCCTTAAACCAAACTGAAAAGAAAAAAATATTTAGAATTTTTCTAAATATTTGTAAAATAACTATTTCACAATTACTATTAATCAAATGTATAAGAGCTGGTAAACTTAAAGAGAACAATAAGATGAAGAATATAGAAATTATGTTCTGTTTTGAATACAATTTTTTGTATTTATGCAATTTTTGATATTTTATTATAATCTTTTATTTAATAATAGAAAAAAGAATCAAATTATCTTTGATTCCATATCACTTTAAAAGTAGTATATCCATCTTGTGAATGAGCACTAATTTCACCATGATGTTTTAAAACAATATTTTTCGCAATTGCTAAACCTAATCCATAATTATTAGTATTTCTATTTCTAGAAGTATCTACTTTATAAAAACGTTCAAAAATTTTTTCTTCTTCTTCTTTCTTAATTGGTAAACCTGTATTTTTTACTTCTAAAATAATTTGTTTATTCTTTTTATATAAGTGTACAGAAACATTTCCTTTTTCACTACAATGTTTAATCGCATTATCTATTAAAATACTCATAAGTTCAATCATTAAATTTTCATTACACATCATATGAATATTAGGAACTATTTCATAATCTAATTTTATCTTTTGATCATAGAATAAACTTTCAAAGGTAAGAATTGATCCTTCTATAATATCAGATAGATTATTTTCTTCTAATAATACTTCTTGTTCTTCTTCTGTTTTCGCTAAATCCAATAATTCTGTTACTAACTTAATCATTCTCTCAGATTCATTTTTCATATTTCTTACCCATTTTTCATCTTTATCATGAAAGAAAGCATCACTACTCGCAATCATAACTGATAAAGGAGTTTTTAATTCATGAGAAGCATCCTGAACAAATATCTTTTGTTTCTCAAATGAATTCTTAACAGGAGTAATAATCCATTTCGTAATAAAATGAGTAATAACAAAAATAATTATTTCAAAGAATACAAATAAAATAATATTCATTACTAATTGACTCACTAATTTTTTATTTACTTCAGAATTATCCATAATAATTAAAGTATTATTAGGAGTAAATGCATACGCATATTTCGTAGTATATAAATTACCAATATAGATTTGATCTTTATGATTTTCTATAATCTTATTCGCAATCTTTTTTACATCTTCCTCATTTAATTCATCATTGTCCGTATGATTAATTAATTCTTGATACTGTCCACTTTCATCTAAAACAATTGTATAGATTGTAAAGTCTAAAAAGATTCTTTTAGGACTTTCTTCTGGTTCTTTTCTAGTAGGAGAAAAAACATCCTCTCTTTCTTCTCTTTTATTCATTTCATCAAAATTTCTAGGTATTCTAGTTAATAAATCTCTAATTGAATTCTGTTGTTCTACATAAGCTCTTGTTGTAGAAGTTACTAAAATCATGAAAGTAAATATTGTTAATAAAGAAAAGATAATAAAGAAAACTTTATTTTTTAGTTTTTTCATCTTCTACCTCCAATACATATCCCATATTACGAATAGCTTTTAAACTAATAGATGATTTTACTAGTTTTAATTTTTTTCTTATAAATGAAATATATGCTTCTAATGTATTAATATCACAATCAGAATCATATCCCCATATTTTTACAAAGAGTTGTTCTTTTTCCATTACTTGATTAGGATGATTCATAAATAATTCTAATAATTGAAATTCTTTTCCAATGATTTTAACTTTATGATCTTCATTCTTATTAGATAATTCCATACTTTTGATATTTAAAGAAATATCTCCTAACTCCATAATATCGGAAGAAAGACTATTCTTTTTTCGAAGTTGAACATTTACTCTAGCAAGTAATTCTTCCATATGAAAAGGTTTTGTTAAATAATCATCTGCTCCATTATTAAAACCTATCATCTTATCATCAATCGTATTTTTAGCAGTTAACATAAGAATTTTAGCATTTATTTTCTCTTCTCTTAATTCTTTTAAGATTTCAAAACCATTTTTATGAGGTAACATAACATCTAATATGATTAAATCATAAATATCTGTTAAGGCTTCCTCTAATCCTTTTTCTCCATCTGTTTTAATCACTACATTATATTTCTTAGCTTGTAACATACAAGATATAGCATCTGCTAAATTATACTCATCTTCAATTATTAAAATTTTCATAAACATCACCACTATTTAAATTCTACTATAGAAAACTGAAATGTAACTGAAAACTGAGATTTCTCTCAGTTCATTTTACTCTTCATCAGTTTCTAAAAAGAATAATGTTTTCTTAACCATATCATTCGTTTTTGTAAATAATTCTTTAGAATCATTTTTCTTTTTTACCGTTACCTCATATAAATTATCCTCATACTCTGCTGCATAATAATAGGCATTCTCATTAGAGAAAGTAAACCAATCAATTTCGTTAATTGTTTCTTTTTTTACTTTTGATAAATGAATAGATTGAGCAACATTTGATTTTAATTCAATATATTGTTTTGCACTCATATCATTATCTGTATAATTCTTTGAATAGGTAACAACAACTCCAACATTTAAATCACTTCCTGTTACATCTCCTGTATAAAAATCATATACTCCCATCATTCCATTATAAGTATTATCCGTATATCCTTCTGGTATAAATAGATTTAATTTAACAATCGTTTTTTCTACTCCATCTGCAGTAGGTTTTTCTCTCTTTTTTGCTTTTTCATTTTCATTTGTTTTATTTCCACATCCAGTAATCATCAATAAAGATATCATAAGAACAAATCCTATTAATACTTTTTTCTTCATAATAACACTCCTTTAATAATATTTTATCATAATTTCATAAAAAGAAGAAAAAAAGCTAGATAAATCAATTATCTAACTTTCATTACTTAGAAAACTCTACTCCATTAATATATAATTTATATCCATTTAATTGAATATTACTATTCGTAGAATCACTATTTTCTAAACTAGTAATATAACTATCTCCTGTTAAACTAATAGTACTAGAACTATCTAATTTTAACGTAACCGTTCCATCTTTAGCATCAAATTTTCCTTTAAAATTAGAAGAAGTCATATTCATTTTTAAAGAAGAAATCTCATCAACAACAATATTTCCTTCTATATCTTGATTTGTAAGATTTAAAGTAACATTTCCACCATTGCTTCCATTTGTTCCCCAAGAGTCTTTTTGAATTCGTAAGAAGTTACCTTGACTATCTTTATTGACAATCGTATTCTTTTCAAGATTAATAGTTGCGGTTGTATTGGTTACATAGAAACTATCTCCATTTAGTGTTGTTATGGTAGAATTCTTAGAGGTAAAGACTGCTTCTCCATTTGCAGCATCTCCACTCATAGATTGATATAAGAAGATATTTTTATAAGTAGTAGATTGTCCATTTAAAGTATTATTATCATCTTCTAAAGTTACATTTTCTAAAGTAACACTATTTTTTCCTTCAATTACAACTCCTTCAGAAGCAGTTGCGATTAATGTTGCATCCTTTACTGTAATATCAGCAGTTGAATAAATAGTAGGAGATCCTTTTCCTGTTGTTTTATAAGTACCTTTTTCTACAGTAACAGTACCTCCTCCTCTATCACTTCTAATAGCGGCACTAGAAGTTCCACTCGTAGTAATTGTTAAGTTACTAGCATTCATTACTCCACCACCAGTAGTCATAATACCACCAGAATTATCTTTACTCGTTGTAATAGTAGAATCACTAATCGTTACAGTAGTTCCATCACTAGAAGAATTATTTGTTGTTGCAGATCCCCCATAACTAAATACTCCATTTGCACCAGTAGCATCTGTTGTAATAGTTGCATTTTTTATGGTAACATTTGCTCCATCTTTAGCGATAATAGCTGAGTTTGTACCATAAAAACTAGTATTATCTCCTCCATCAGAATCTCCAGTTTTAGAAACTGTAATATTAGATAAATTTGATTTTACATTTCCAGATACAGAAATAGTATTTTCATCTTTTGTTGTAGAAGAATACTCTCCTTTCTCTATATCTTCATCTTTTGTTATCTCTTTTGCTGCAGAATATTCAATAGAAGTATTTTGATTTCCATTAGGTCCTAGATTATTTCCATTATTATTAGGATTATCTGTTTGATTATTATTTTGAATAATAAAGAACCATAATCCCCCGAGTATTAGAATTAATACAATAATAACAATAACAGGTACTACTATATTTTTATCTTTCATATTCCCATCCTTTCTTCTCTTTTATTTGCTTTGAGTATTATTATTGCTTGGCATCTCAGGTGGTTGAAAATTGCTTCCACTAGATCCCCCCGGCATTCCTGGTGGAGTACCACCATTCATTTGAAATCCTTGATTATTAACTTTATTAGAGTTATTAGTAACAGAGAATGTGATAAAAGCTCCCGTTGAAATAACAGCTCCTACTAATACACCAATAATAAATAATAATAATTTATCTTTCAAAAAATCATCTCCTTTCATGATTATAACATAATTCAAAAGCATCAAATAAATAGTATTATTCTTAATAAGGTATTATTCCTTATAATACTATTAAGTTTACAATTTTTGTAACTCTCTATTTCATTTATCAGTCCTCCTCAAACCTGTAAGCATTTCTTGCTTACGGGATAATCATAGCAGTTAAAATTGAAATAAAACTGAAAAAAAAAGAAAAAGAGAAATTCTTTTTTTTCATTATTTAAATTTTAACTAAATCTATTTATTTCTAAAATATATTAAAAGTGTAAGACATGATAATGTCAAAAAAAGAAGTAACAGAAATGTTACTTCTTAATTCTTATTTTTCAATGAATACGTTGTTTGTATTATCTACAGTTACTGGAGGTTCTTGTCCTTTTGGAACTAGAACTACCATGATACCTTCTAGACGATATCCATATCCAGCAGTTCCTGCAGATTCTCCATTCTTAGCCCAAGCCATCCATCCAACATTTTCAGCATGAACTTTGTAGTAAACATCGTATAATTCTTCAAGTTCACCAGTTAATCTGATTTGAATTGCTTCTAATCTCTTACCTTGTCCACTTGTTCCACTCATTGCTCCGTTCATCTTGAAGTCTTTTTCCCATCCATAATCTTGGATATGAGTTCTATATTCAATGTTTCCACTTAAATCATTATTAGCTTTTTTAATTTCAATAGCTTCTAATCTCTTAGCTTGACCAACTGTTCCAGAAATTGCTAATTCAGGAACCTTTTCTTGCCATCCATAGTCTTGTACGTGGGTTCTATAAGTTAAATGATTACTATAAGATGAAGTTGATCCATCGTATCCAAGGAATGACATACCTTTTTCAACTAGAACGATTTCAATTCCTTCTAAACGATATCCAAATCCGCTTGTTCCAGCAACTTCATCATTTCTAGCCCATCCAAGCCATCCAAATTGTTCAGCGTGAACTCTGTAATATACATCGAAGTAATCAGCAACTTCACCAGTTAATCTAATTTGAATTGCTTCAAGACGTTTAGATTGTCCATGAGTTCCACTCATTTCATCATCTTTCTTATAACTTGATTCCCATCCATAATCTTGGATATGAGTTCTATATTCAATTGATCCTTCGAATGGCATATCTTCTAGTTTAATCTTAATTCCTTCTAGACGTTTAGATTCTCCACTAGTTCCAGCCATTTGACCATTTGATAAATATCCTTGCCATCCAATATCTTGAATGTGTGTATTATAAGATACTTTGTAATCAATGTTTCCTACCATTACGATACAATTTGCTTCGTATCCATTTAAAGTAGTTGCAGTGATCATTGTAATTCCATCAGCGATTGCTGTTACAACTCCGTTTTCATCTACAGATGCTACATCTGGACGAGTACTTGCCCAAGTAACTGTTTTATCTGCAGCGTTTTCTGGTGTTACAGTAGCAACAATTGTAAATTGGTCACCAGCAACTAAACCTAATTCATCAACACTTAATTCAATTCCATCTGCTTCTGATGATTCTGACCATTGAGCATATAGTGTAACTGTAACATCATCCATTTCAGTTAAGTTGATAACTTCTGCACCATCTGCAAATAAGTCACCAGAACCATCTTCAGTTAATGACCATCCAATAAAGTTATGGCCTTCATATGTATATTCATTAACTAATAAATTTTTAGCTTCATCATATTTCAAAAGTTGGCTAATCATTTCACCTGTTCCACCATTTGGATCATATTCAACTACATATAAGTTTGGTACCCAAATAGCATATAAGTCAACGATATCTCCATCATTTTCAGCTAATTTAGTAACTTCTTCTTCATTTAAATATACTTCTCCTTCTGTTGGGTCAATAGTTGTGCTCCATGCTCCGAATGTATATCCAACTTTTGTAAATGCATTTGCTGTTAATGCTTTTGTTTCACCATAAGTGAATACTTGATCAGCCATTTCTCCATCTGCACCATTTGCATTGAAATGTACTGTATAAGCATTTTCAAGCCATTGTGCATATAATGTAACTGTTGCATTTGCTTCTTCAGTTAAATCACTAACATTTTCTTCATCTGTATATCCAGATCCAGATCCATCAGCTGCTGTATTCCATCCAATGAATGCTGCACCTGTTTTTGTGAATAGATTTTTACTTAAATCTTGACTTTCTCCATATACAAATTCTTGTGCTGGCATTTCAACTTCATTATCAGCTCCATTACCATCAAATACTACTGTATATGAGTTTCCAGTCCATTGTGCATATAATACTACTGTATTATCGCTATCAAATGTTAAATCAGCTATACTTTGTTCATCTTCATAAGCTGTTCCATTTCCTTCTGGATCTGTATTCCATCCAGCAAAGTTACTTCCAACTTTTGTGAAGGCATTTGCAGTAATTGTTTCAACTGCTCCTGAATCAAAGTCTAGATCTTCCATTTCACCTTCTCCACCATTAGCTTTGAATTTAACTGAGTATTGTTTTACTCTCCATTGAGCATATAGTGTTACAGTGTCATTTTTTGTACTTGTTAAATCTTTTACATTTTCTTCATTTACATAACTGTCTCCAGAACCATCAGCTTCTGTATTCCATCCATCAAAGTTATTTTCTTCTTTAGTGAATGTATTAGCAGTTAAGTTTTGAGCTGTTCCATATACAAATGCTTGTGGATCCATTTCTCCTTCTCCACCATTAGCATCGTAAGCTACTTGGTATGGAACTCCTTCCCAAATTGCATATAATGTAACAGTTCCTTTGTTTTCAGTAGTTAAGTTTTTAACTAATTCATTCTTAGTATAAACTGTTCCATTGTCATCAGCTTTAGTATTCCAATGTTTGAATGTATATCCTTCTCTTGTAAATCCTAAAGTAGCTAAATTTGTATCAATATCATATGTGCATAATTGGTTAGCCATTGTTCCTTCTCCACCATTTGCATCATAAGCAATAGTGTAAGTATTAACTTTCCATAATGCATATAATTCAATTACTTCTCCATCTGTAGAACTTAAATTAACTACTGTTTGTCTATCAGTGTAGTTAACTCCACCTGCTTCTGGATCAGTATTCCATCCATTGAATGAATATCCTGGTCTTACATATTCATTAGCACTTAATTCAACTGTTTCACCATAAGTGATAGTTTGATTTGCCATGAATCCGCTTCCACCATTAGCATTAAATGTTACTTGATATTGAGCAGTTGTCCATTGAGCATATAAATTAATAACATCTCCTGGATTTACTTCTAGATTTGATAAATCTGCTCCATCTTCATAAGATGTTCCAGTTCCATCTTCAGAAGTATTCCATTCACTGAATCCTAGTTCATCTAATGTAAATGTGTTTGCAGTTAATGCTTGAGCTGTGCCAAATACAAATTCTTGATCTGGCATTTCTCCTTCTCCACCATTTCCATTAAATCTAACTGTATAATGAATTCCTTCCCATTGTGCATATAATTCAAGATATCCTTCTAATTCATCTTTACCTTCAGCAAAGAATTCATAATTTTCTTCATATGCTGTTCCAGAACCATCTGCTTTTGTATTCCATCCAGTAAATTCATAACGAGTTCTTTGGAATGCATGTACTTTTAATTCTTGTGCTACACCGTGAGTATAATCTTGGTCAGCCATTTCTCCGTCTCCACCGTTGGCATTGAAATGAACTGTATAAGTGTTTACTCTCCATTGAGCATATAATGTTACTTCATCGTTAACTGTTGCATTAACTTCTGTAACTTCTGCTTCATCAGCATAGCTGCTTCCAGATCCATCTGCCATTGTATTCCATTCAACAAATGTTTTTCCTTCATTTGTAAATGAATTAGCAGTAAGTTTTTCACTAACACCATATTCTAATTCTTGGTCATCCATTGTACCAGTTCCTGTATTCTTATCGAAGTGAACTGTATATATATTGTTTGCCCATTGTGCATATAGTTTTACTACACCTTCATTTTCATCTGTTAAATTTAAGACATTTTCTTGATCTGCATAAGCTTGTTCATTTCCTTCTTCATCGATTGTCCATCTATCGAAGCGGAATGTTTCTTTTGTAAATTCATTTGCTTGTAATTTTTGCCATACACCATAAGTAAATTCTTGTGATACTTTTTCTCCTTGTCCACCATTTGCATAGAACTCAACTGTATAAGTGTTAACTTCCCATTGTGCATATAATGTTAAGCTTTCTCCATCATTCATGAAGATATTTTGAACTTCTTCTTTATCAGCATAAGAATCTCCACTACCATCAGCTTGAGTATTCCATTCTTTGAAATGATGTCCTAATTTTGTGAATGCGTTTGGAGTCAATGGTTTCTTGTCACCAACTTCGATAACTTGATTACTCATTGTTCCTTCGCCTTCATTAGAATTATATTGGATTGTATAAGTATTTACTCCCCATTGTGCATATAAATTCATATTAGAATCAATTTGAATTTCTTGTTCATCTGTATATGGATCTCCTGTTCCAAACACTTGAGTATTCCATCCAGTAAAGGTTTGTCCTTCTTTTTCGAATGCATTCTTTGTTAGTCTTTGGCTTACTCCATATTCAAATTCTTGTGGTTCCATTGATCCAGTTCCATCATTTGAATAGAATGTAACAGTATATTTTTCTGCTGCCCATTGAGCGTATAATGTTACAACTCCACCATCTTCACTACAGATTTGTGAACCATCTTGACCATTTGTATATGATTCTCCACTTCCATCTGCTTGAGTATTCCATCCAATGAATCCATAGTGTTCTTTTGTAAAGGCATTAGCTGTTAATTCTTGAGCTTCACCATAAGTAAAGTCTTGAGCAGCCATTTCTCCTTCTCCACCATTGTTGTTAAATTCAACTGTGAATTCATTTGAAGACCATCTAGCATATAAACGAATAGTAGCATCATCTTGATCAGTGATATTTAATACTGTTTCTTGATCACCGTATGAATCACCACTACCATCTTTCTTTGTATTCCATTCTATGAATTCATGTCCAGCATTTTCAAATCCTAAGATTGCTAAATCTTGTTCTTGATCATAGATAAACACTTGCTTAGTCATGGTTCCTGTTCCACCATTACTTAAATACTCAATCGTATATCTATTTGCTTCCCATTGAGCATATAGTGTAACTGTTACATCAGCTTCTAATGAAATATCATCTGCTGCTTGTCCATCAGAGTAACCTACTCCTGATCCATCAGCCATGGTATTCCATCCATTGAATGTGTAACCAGTCTTTGCATAGGTATTAGCATTAATATTTTGGCTAGTACCTACAGTGAATTCTTGATTAGCCATTGTACCTGTACCAGTGTTTTTATCGAAAACAACAGTATAAGTATCGCCGTCTTTTTCAAGAGACACTTCTTTTGTTTTTTGAACTAATACTACGCTATTTCCCATTCCTTTTAAGGCTTTTGCTGCATTAAAAGTAACTTCCTTACCAAAAACAGTAAAAGGTAAGATCAAAACTAATAGCATTAATCCAGTCAATTTCTTTTTCATTTTCACACCTTCCTTATCTTTAACACAATTCTATCAAAAAAAATAAATTTAATCAATGATAATTTTAATTTTTTTTAAAAAAAATAGTTGAATTTTTTTATTTTCTTTATTTTTCAAGAAATGTTTTCTTCTACTTGACATTGTTTTGTCAATTTGACATTTTTTCTGTCAATTTATATTTTTGTATATATATAATAAGGAAATATATTTTATAAAGAGAAAAAATACCTATTCGGTATCTTTCCTCTTTATTTTTGATAGAAGGCTTTACTTTGGTTTTGATTGTCTCTCTTTGGTGGTTGTGCTCCTTTTTCAACTAATACTACTTCGATTCCTTCTAGTCGATAGGCATATCCAGCTGTTCCTGCTTGTTCTCCATTCTTAGCCCAGTTTAGCCATCCAAAGTTTTCAGCATGTACTCTATAATATAGATCATAGTGTTTTTCTACTTCGCCATCTAATTTCATTTCAATAGCTTCTAGACGAAGTGCTTGACCTGAGGTTCCACTCATTTCATCATCTTTCTTGAATTTTTCTTCCCATCCGATGTTTTGAATGTGTGTTCTATAAAGAATACTTCCTTCATAATCCATATTGATTAATTTTGCTTTGATTCCTTCTAAACGAAGTGATTGTCCACTAGTTCCTGCCATAACTCCATTTCTTACATACTCTTGCCATCCGATATTTTGAACATGAGTTGTATAAGTTACTCCTGGTGTTGGTGGTACTACACTAACCTGACAACTTGCACTCTTTCCATTTGCTGTTTTAGCAAAGATGGTTGCTTTTCCTATTTGATGAGCAGTTACTTTTCCATTTACTACAGTAGCTACTTCTTCGTTGTTACTTGTCCAAATAATTGTTTTATCTGTTGCATTATCTGGTAAGATAGTTGCTACTAGGGTAGCTTCTTCCTCTTCATATAATGATAAGTTATCTTTATTTAATGTAATTGAAGTAGGTGCATTTTTATCTTTGAATGCTTCTTGTTGTCCATAACCTTCATGATTTTGTCCTTTTTCTTCTAGTACAATTTCAATTCCTTCTAGTCGGTAAGCATATCCTGCTGTTCCTGCAGACTCTCCGTTCTTAGCCCATCCTAACCATCCGAAGTTTTCAGCGTGAACTCTATAATATACATCATAATGTTTGCTTACTTCGCCATCTAGTTTAATTTCAATTGCTTCTAGACGAAGTGCTTGTCCAGATGTTCCACTCATTTCATTATTTTTCTTGAATTTTGCTTCCCATCCGATATTTTGTATATGAGTTCTATAAAGAATACTTCCTGTATAATCCATGTTGACTAATTTTACTTTTATTCCTTCTAGACGAAGTGCTTTTCCTTCGGTACCTGCCATTGTACCATTTCTTACATATTCTTGCCATCCAATATTTTGAACGTGTGTAGTATAAGCTACTCCTGGAATTGGAGGTAAGACATTTACATCACAAGTTGCTTTTTTTCCATTAGCAGAAGTTGCTGTTATGGTTGTTGTTCCTTCATGATGAGTAGTTACTTTTCCATTTACTACGGTTGCTGTTTCTTCATTACTACTTGTCCATGTAATTGATTGATTTGTTGCTGTACTTGGATTGATTGTTGCGACTAAAGTAGTTTCTTCTCCTGCTTCTAATGAAAGCTTTGTTTTATCTAAAGTAACTGATTGTACTTCATTTTTATCTTTGAATGGATCTGCTTTTCCATATTCTGCAAATGCTTTATTTTTTGGATATAAGATTACTTCAATTGCTTCTAAGCGATATCCATATCCTGCTGTTCCTGCTGCTTCTCCATTCTTAGCCCATCCTAACCAACCGAAGTTTGCTGCATGAACCCTATAATATACATCATAATGCTCTGCCATTTTTCCATCTAGTTTTACTTCAATTGCTTCTAATTGTTTTCCTTGACCTGAAGTTCCACTCATATCATTATTTTTCTTGAATGATTTTTCCCATCCATAATCTTGAATATGAGTTCTATATAATACATTTCCTGTATAATCTTGATTTTCTAATTTTATCTTAACAGCTTCTAGACGTTTTCCTTCTCCTTCTGTTCCTGATAAAGCTCCATTATAGACATAATCTAACCATCCATATGCTTCTACATGAGTTGAATAAGCAATTCGTAATGTTCCTTTTACAACTGTAACCTTACAGGTTGTTTCTACTCCATTTGAAGTGGTTGCTGTGATAGTTGCTTCTCCTTCTTTAATACCTTTTACGTTTCCATTACTATCTACTGTTGCGATTGTTTTATCACTTGATTTCCAAGTAACGGATTGATTTAAAGCATTGCTTGGTGTATAAGTAACTGTTAATTGTTCTTTTGCCCCTATTTCAAGTTCCATATTTGATTTATTAAAGTTAATAGATGTAACTTCTAATGAATTTCTTGAAACGGTAACTTTACAAGTAGCTTTCTTGCCATTTTCTGTTTGTGCTGTAATAGTAGCTGTTCCTGCTTTTATTCCTGTTACTTTTCCTACTCTATTAACTGTTGCGACTGTTGGATCACTACTAATCCATACAAAATGTTGATCAGCTTCTTTTGGAGAAGCAGTTGCTACTAATTTTTCTTCTCCTCCTGTTAATAATGTTAATGATGTTTTATTTAGTGTTACTTCCGTTGCTGCTGGTCTTTTGATAACATTTACTGTCATAGTTGTACTGGTAGTATAATCATATTGACTATAAAGTGTTAAAGTTGCTTGTCCTTCTTTATATCCATGGATTTCAGTTTTTCCATTATAACTATATCCAGTTGCTACATCATAATCACTGCTACTAATGCTAACACCAGTTTCTGTTGCATTACTTGGATTTATTGTTACTTCTAATTCCTTTGATTCATCTTCATATAAAGTAATAGATTTTGGAACACTGATAGATTCTACTGGTATTCCTACTTCTATTGTTAAGGTAGCTTTTGCTCCTTTTGCATTTGTTGCTGTTATAACTGTTGTACCTGGTGTTTTTCCTTCTACTAATCCATATTTTGAAATAGTTGCTACGGAAGGATTACTACTAGACCAAGTAATTTTTTCACTATCATTATCTGCATTTTCAGGGTATACAGATAAATATCTTCCAGCTCCTGGATATAGAGGAGAATACATATCTTTTCTAATTCCAATGGTTGCTCCTGATTCTAGTATTTGATAATTTGAATAATAACTTCCAAAGGAACCATCATAAGAATAGAAACTTCCTCCTAAGAAATTATCATTTGTATTATTATCCACTAAATCAAAATCTTCTGCAAAATGATATCCAAGTTCTGGTGAAATTGACATATGGAAATTGATTCTATCTCCTGCTTGTACTTGATATCCCTCTTCTAATTCTTTTGAATAATGTCCTTCTTCTTTCATCCAGTACATAAATACTCTATCTTGATCAATATGATCACCAAATTGAACTTCTGGATATACAAGAGTTCCTCCTGCTACTGGAGGTGTTGTATTATTAATTACAATTGCTCCATTTTCTATTACTAAGGAACTACTATCTCCAAAATAGAATGCTTCTCTAGTTGTATAAGTAAATGGTTCTCCTGCTGATTCAAATAATCCACCTACATAATTATTAGAAGGATCAGGTTCTTGAATATCATTTTCATAACCTGCATAATATTTTGTTGTAAATGTTACTTGATATTCATATAATTTATTTTTTTTGAATACATCAGTTGATTTCATATCTTTCTTATCTGTTTTATTAACCCATTTTTCACTTGTTATAGTATATAATTCACTATTTGGTGCTGTTGGTGCTGTTTTTCCTAATTGTGGTGTTAATATAGGAACTGATGCATAGGTAGGTTTAAAGCCATTGATTTCTTCTGTTCTTTCTCCTGTATAGATAAGAACTTGATCAAGATATACATCATCATAATAAATTCCATCTCCCATACCAAAACCGAAAGAATAAGGATAGTCTTCATCATAATCAATAATACTTACATATCTTGTTTCGCTTGGATCAACTCTATAGTAAACGCTGTAGATATAGAATTTGTTTTCTTCAAATTTGTCTCCAACATTCATTACTTTGTTGTCTGTAACGTTAAGCCATCTTTGATCAACAATAGTAACTAAATGATCACTAGTTGCATGAACGACTCTATCTCCAATTTCTGGTAGTGTTACCATTTTATGATAGACATATTCTTCATTTTCTTCATCTTCTGGATCGTATTGTAACTCCTTTCTTACTGTTTTTCCTTCTGTAAAGGATATAAGATTCTTATTGTCTTTTATTTCTTTTGCTTGTCCTATTATTGGGAATCCTAATAAGCCAATTAATAAGAATAAAATTGCTATTTTTTTCTTCATAGCTTACCCTCACTTTCTATGATTTCATTTTATCTCATCTTACGTATTTTGTAAATACGAAATTCAAAAAAGAAGCCTAATCTTTATAAGCTTCTTTATATCTTCCTGATAGAATGTCTTCTACCCAGTCTTGATTTTCTAGATACCAATCAATGGTTTCTTTTATACCATCTTCAAAATTATAAGTTCTATTCCAACCTAACTCTTGTTCTGCCTTCGTAGAATCTATGGCATATCTTAAATCATGACCTTTTCTATCTGTTACAAATTCTATTAAATCTTCACTTTTTCCTAATTGATTTAGAATTGTTTTTACTACTGTTAGATTATTTCTTTCAGAATGTCCTCCTAAGTTATAAACTTCTCCTACTCTTCCTTTTCTAACAATTAAATCCACTCCAACATTATGGTCATGAACATGAATCCAATCTCTTACATTCTCTCCTGTACCATATACAGGAACTTTTTCATCTCTCATTGCCTTTGAAAAAATAACGGGAATTAATTTTTCAGGAAATTGATAAGGTCCATAGTTATTACTACATCTAGAAATTGTTACAGGAAGACCAAAAGTTCTATAATAAGCTCCCACTAGTAGATCTGCTCCTGCTTTAGATGATGAATATGGACTAGACGTATGAATCGGTGTGTTTTCTGTAAATAATAAATCTGGTCTATCTAGAGGTAAATCTCCATATACTTCATCGGTTGATACTTGATGATATCTTTTTACTCCATATTTTAGAGAAGCATCCATTAATACTTGTGTTCCAATAATATTAGTCGTTAAGAATATTCCTGGATTCTTAATCGAATTATCTACATGAGATTCTGCTGCAAAGTTGATTACTACATCAAAATTCTCTTTTTGAAATAATTGATCAATCAATTCTCTATCTGTGATATCTCCATGTACAAATTTGAAATTTTCTTTTCCTTCTAATGATTTAATATTATTATAATTTCCTGCGTAAGTTAAAGCATCTAAACATACAAAATAATCTTCTGGATATTTATTTACGACATAGTGGCAGTAATTACTTCCAATGAATCCTGCTCCACCAGTTATTAAAAATTTCATTTTCCCTCCTAATATTTTATTTTCTTTTTTAATTCTTTACAATATCTATCGGTAGCATCTTGCCAACTTGGTAACATTTCAAAACCAGCTTCTTTTAATTTTGTTTTATCTAGTTTTGAATTTCTTGGACGATAAGCTTGTTTTGTTCCTGTTAACTTAATATATTCTTCTGTTGATACTGGATTAATTTTAGTTGTTTTTCCATTGCTTTCCATAATATATTTTGCAAATTCTGCCCAAGAACAGTAACCATCATTATTTACATGATAAGTTCCATATTTATCTGTTTGAGCCATTTCCACTAATAATTTTGCAAGATCTACTGTATAAGTAGGACTTCCTACTTGATCATCTACTACATTTAAACTATCATGATTTTCGGCTAATTTTAACATTGTTTTAATAAAGTTATTACCATTGATTCCAAATACCCAAGAGATTCTTGTAATAAAATGATTTGGATTTCTTCTTATTTCTTCTTCTCCTAAATATTTTGTTTTTCCATAAACACTCATTGGATTTGGCTTATCTTCTTCTGTATAAAGTCCTTTTTTCTTTCCATCAAAGATATAGTCTGTTGACATATAAACAATCTTTGCTCCTACTTCGATAGAAGCATCTGTTAGATTTTTAGGTCCTTCTACATTTACTTTAGTACAGATTTCTTCCATATCTTCTGCTTTATCAACTGCAGTCCATGCTGCACAATGGAAAATTACATCTGGTTTATAAGATTTTACTAAATTCATTACTTGTTCTCTATCTGTAATATCCATTTCATCGATATCTACAGGAAGAACTTCTTCTTCTCCACGTTCTTTTAATTCTCTAGCTAAATCATAACCAAGTTGTCCTTTAAATCCTGTAATTAAATATCTTTTTGGTTTTCTATAAAATTCTGTATCCATCTCTTCTAATGTATTTCTATCTTTATCTTTTGCTGATAAAATTGGTTCCTTGATATCATATTTTTTAAAGATTTCATCCCAATTAATTTTTAGAGCTGGATCATTCCATAGAATTCCTCCTTCTAATCTTGGCATATATTTATTATCTACATAATATTCAAATAAAGTATCTTCTTTTAAAGCTACAAATCCATGAGCAAATCCACGTGGTACAAATAGCATTCTACCATTTTCTGGAGTTAGTTCTACTGATGTGTATTCTCCATAAGTTTCAGAATCTTTTCTAACATCTACTACTACATCTAAAACTCCACCTCTATGACATCTTACTACTTTTGCTTGACAATAAGGATCTTTTTGAAAATGAAGTCCTCTTACAATTCCTTTTCCACTTTTCGAATTACTAATTTGATGAATTCCTTTAAATCCTAGTTCTTCTAATTGTTCTTTTGTAACAGATTCAAAATAACCCCTTTCATCTCCAAATCTTTCTGGTTCTAAGATATAACAATCTTTTAAATTTGTTTCTATTTTTTTCATGTATTTCTCCTTTATTTTGTTTCATCTACAACTTTTTGCAAATATTTTCCATAACTATTCTTATTTAATAGAACAGCTCTTTCTTGTAATTCTTCTTTATTAATCCAACTTTTATAGTAAGCTATTTGTTCTGGACAACAAATGACTTTATCTTTATTGTTTTCAATTGATCGTATCATATTCGCAGCATCTAATTGAGAATCAAATGTTCCTGTATCAAACCAAGTAAATCCTTCTCCTAATAATTCTGCTTTTAATACTCCTTTTTGTAGGTAACGATCATTTAATGTTGTAATTTCTAATTCTCCTCTTTCTGATGGAGTAATTTCTTTGGCTTCTTCAGCTACTCCTTTTGGATAAAAATAAAGTCCAGTAATGGCATAATTAGATTTTGGTTGTTTTGGTTTTTCTTCTACACTAACCACTTTATCTCCATCTAATTCCATAATACCAAATCTTTCTGGATCTTTTACTTGGTTTCCAAAAATGGTAGCGTACCCTTTCTCTGCATTTTTCTTCGCATCTTCTAATAATTGATTGAATCCATTTCCATAGAAAATATTATCTCCTAAGATCATTGCACAACAATCCTCTTTAATGAATTCTTCTCCTAATAGAAAAGCTTGGGCTAATCCATCTGGAGATGGTTGAACAACATATGAGATTTCAATTCCAAATTGATGTCCATCTTTTAATAGTTTTTTAAAGGCTGGTTGATCTTCTGGTGTTGTTATGACCAATATTTCTTTTATTCCTGCTAGCATTAAAGTTGCTAAGGGGTAGTAAATCATTGGCTTATCGTAGACTGGCATTAATTGTTTACTAATTCCTTCGGTAATGGGATAAAGTCTTGTTCCAGACCCTCCTGCTAAAATTATTCCTTTCATTTTACCTCCTAACTAAGCATCTAATATATAAAATGATTCTATAAAAATAATCAGTGATATATAAAAGTGCTATTTGTATTTTGTTTGCTTTTAAATATTGTTTTGCAAAATATCGTTGACTTTTTCTCAATGTTTTGTGTTTTTCTAGTCTTTTCATACTTTTATCAACGGATACTGAATGATCGTGAATAATGACTACTTTGTTATTCACTAATTCTTTTTTCTTAGCTAGTTTTACTTTCATAGCTAAAATTTGTTCTTCATAATATAAAAATGTGGTCTCGTCAAAATAATCATTTTCACTTAGAAAATTACTATCTACTATAAAGAAACAACCAGATACTACATCTACAATTGAAGTTTCCTCTTGATAATGATTTTCTTTATAGTTTAAGTATTTCTTTTTAAAGTAACGACTTAAAAGCGGGATATTGAATAGTATCTCGTTGTTTGTCGATGGCATTTTCCAGCCTCTATTTAAAATGCCATGTTCATTAATTGTGGGTCCTACTACTACAATATCTTTGTTTATATTTGATGAAAGTTTTTTTAAGTCTTCCTCACCTTTAATGATGATATCTGAGTTGGAGAATATGATATTACATTCTCCTACTTTTTTAATTAAGTATTTAGCACCTACATTTAAACCGGAAGAAAAATGTCTACTACTATTTTTAATTATAGTGATTCGGTTACTTTCAAACTCTTTCAGCTTTTCAAAAGAATCATCTGTTGAATTATTATCTACTATGACAATTTTATTAAGACATGAATAGTCTTTTATGTTGTTTATTAAACGACTTGTATTGAAAAAATCATTATAGTTTACAATAACCATTCCTAATTTCTTTTGCATATTAACATACTCGCTTTCATCAACTTCATTATAAAACATTTTTCCTCTTTTCACAACCCTATTTCATTGTTTCTTTTCACATAGAAAAACTGGATTTCTATCCAGTTCTAGTTATCATTCATTTATCTCTTTTTCTGTTAACCCCGTTACTTTCATAATCTCTTCTATTTTCATTCCTAACTCTAGTAAATTCTTAGCAACTTCTCTTCTACCAGATTTTTCTCCTTTTTCGAAGCCTTGTTTTTCT
>CADBSF010000007.1 GCA_902797265.1 uncultured Erysipelotrichaceae bacterium | reverse complement strand
CACCAATTATGAATTATTAGAATTATCTATTTAGTTCTTTTTTCTTTAACAAAAAAATAGTAGATAATCTTATTTATATATGATATATTATTGTTGAGATGCCGATATAGTTTAGTGGTAAAACAGATCCTTGGTAAGGATCAGCGGTAAGTTCAATTCTTACTTTCGGCACCACTTTAAATATTCGTTCATTAAGTGAACTTTTTATAGATAAAACAAATTCTTTTTAGAATTTTTTTCTTATAAAATGAGGTTATTTATGAAAAAAGATGGAATTATTTATTTAATTATTACCATATTATTTATTTTTATTTCTATTTTTATATTACGTCATACTAATTTGTCTGATAATATAGCTCTTTCTAAAGCTATTGAAGCAATTATTATTTTATTATTACTTCGTATTTCCTATGGATGTACCTTATATATAAAAAGAGAATTTCAAAAAAGTAAGTATTCTTATAGTATTATAATGAACGTAGGATTGTTACTGTTTCTAATTATTAATATTTTTAGACATTTAAATCTTTTAATTTTTAATTGGAAAGTTTTTAGTATAGTAGATATTTATAATCATACTTTGAAATCTTTTTCTTATTTTGCAATGTTTACTTTACCTTGTATTGTAATTATTTCTATATATAGTATTATTACTAATATTATTTTAATTAAAAAAGAAGGTTTTTCATATCGTAATTTTTTAGGTATTTTCTTGGGATTTCTTGCTTTACTTGGATTATTTGGTTCTCAATTATTTTATCTGTTTACTTCAAGTCTTATTTTAAAAGGACAACAATTAGCTTTAAAGAGATTTATTGATGTTTTTTTGAATGCTTTTTTGTCATACTTTTATACATTAATAATTGCGACTTTATATTGTAATATTAAAGCTGCTAGTCACATTCCTAGTTATGATAAAGATTTTGTTATTATCTTAGGTTCTAAAATAAGAGAAGATGGGACTCTTACTCCTCTATTAAAGGCAAGAGTAGATAAAGCAATTGATTTTGGGAAAAATCAATTAGATAAATCTAAGAAGAAAATTAAGTATATTCCTTCTGGTGGACAAGGTTCTGATGAAGTAATAGCAGAAGCTCATGCAATTAGGAATTATTTAATTGAACAAGGAATCGATAAAAAAGATATTATTATTGAGGATCAATCTACTAGTACAATTGAAAATATGAAGTTTTCTAAAAATATTATTGATCAAAAGAAAAAAGATGCTAAGATATGTTTTTCTACTACTAATTATCATGTTTTTCGTAGTGGAGTGATTGCTAATCAACAGGGAATTGAAATAGAAGGAATGGGTAGTACTACGAAATGGTATTTTTATACAAACGCTTTAATTCGTGAGTTTATTGCTAATTTAGTACAAGAAAAGAAGAAACATATTGGTCTAATTTTTATTATATATTTATCTACGATGATATTAATTGCGATAGGTTATTATTATCATTTAATTGCTTTTGTTTCTTAATTGTTTGATTTTTTCTATTTTTTATGTTATAATATGCAACTTAGAAAGGGGGATTCAAAGTGAAAATGAATGATTCAAGAATTCTATCTTATTTACAAAAATTAGGTTATTCTTTTGATGGTGCTAAAGCAGTTATTAATAGTCCTAATCGTAAATATGTAGAAAAACAACTTATTGATATGGAATCTTTTATTAAAACAATAAGAAAAGATGAAGGGATTGATCCAATGGATGTGTTATTTGCTTCTTCTGATGATCAATCTATTGAAGTAGAAGTAGTTTCTAAAAAAAGTAGATAGATATTAAGATGAATTCTTAATATTTTTCTTTTGGGATGAATTATGAATAAATCTGTTTCTAAAAAACTATTATTATCTGGTAGTTTACTATTTCTTTTCCATTCTCAAATAGAATATGAATATCATCCTACTTATAAATAATTGAAGATGATTTAGCTTTTGCTCAATATCGGAATGGAAAGATATATATAGGAAATTATTCTTATTTAAAAAAATGTTATGATTACTATGAAGAAGGGGATATTTTTGTACTAGATCAAAGAAGTAAAATTTTTAATCCTACTATGAAAATTTATTCTTCTTATCGAATACATGATAAGGAGATTCGAAATGATATATTAGAAGTATTATGTAGATATGAAGTATGTTATCCCAGTAGATGGAATAGAAGTATAGAATTTATGAGATTAGAATGGACTATCCATAATATTTCTTATTTGTTTCATAATAGAAGAGATCGTACAAGAGATGTAGATTTAGATAATTTTGATGAGAAAAACTATGATAAAAAGATTTTGAATAAAATATTAAAATTATAATATAGATATAATGTTTGTTTATAAAGTGGTGAGTACTATGGATAAAATTCAAGAGATAGAAAGAAGTATTATTAAAAAATATCGAAAAGATATTTGGTCTAAGTTTGTTAAGGCTGTCATTGAGTTTGAATTAATTCAAGAGAATGATTCTTTGATGGTATGCATTAGTGGGGGAAAAGATTCTTTTTTGCTTGCAAAATGTATACAGGAACTAGAACGACATGGTAAATATTCATTTAAAGCTCATTACGTATGTATGAATCCTGGTTATAGCGAGAAGAATAAAGAATTAATAATTAATAATGCGAAGAATTTAGGGATTGATTTAGAAATGTTCGAGAGTGATATTTTTGATATTGTTAAAGATGTTGAAAAAAGTCCTTGTTATTTATGTGCTAGAATGAGAAGAGGATGTTTATATCATAAAGCTCAAGAACTAGGATGTAATAAGATTGTATTAGGACATCATTTTGATGATGTTATAGAGACAACTCTTTTATCTATGTTTTATGGAGCAGAGATAAAAACAATGATGCCTAAATTGTATAGTGATAATTTTCCTGGATTAGAACTTATTAGACCTTTGTATTTAGTAAAAGAAGAAGATATTAAAGCTTGGGTAAAATATCATCATCTAACTTTTTTAAATTGTGCTTGTCGATTTACGGAAAATGTTGATAAGGATGAAGATAGTAGTAAAAGATTAGAAATAAAAGAAATGATTCGTCATATGAGAAAAACGAATCCAAATGTTGATTATAATATTTATAAAGCTTTAGATAATGTTAATTTAGATTGTGTAGTTGGTTATAAGAAAGATAAGATTTATCATCGCTTTTTAGATGATTATAAAGAAAAGAAGTAGGATTTCTACTTCTTTTCTTATAGTTCATTCTTATCGTAAAATGCTTTTGGTTTTTTCGTTTTTAATGGGAATTCTTGTCCTTTTGGTACTAATTTAATAATAATTCCCTCTAAGCGATAAGCATATCCTGCAGTACCTGCTCTTTCTCCGTTTTTCGCCCAGCCTAACCAACCAAAGTTTTCAGCATGTACTGTATAGTATATATCATAGTGTTCTGCCATTTCTCCGGTTAATTTTATTTCAATTGCTTCTAGTCTAAGAGATTTACCAGATGTTCCACTCATTTCATCATTCTTCTTAAATTTTGTTTCCCAACCGATATTTTGAATATGAGTTCTATATTCGATATTTCCAGAGTATTTTTGATCTTTTAATCTTATTTTGATTCCTTCAAGTCTTAGTGCTTGACCAGAAGT
Organism: uncultured Erysipelotrichaceae bacterium; assembly: GCA_902797265.1. Taxonomy (GTDB): domain Bacteria; phylum Bacillota_I; class Bacilli_A; order RF39; family UBA660; genus UBA3789. The sequence continues at coordinate 7,845 of CADBSF010000007.1, read as the reverse complement.
ACCTGCCATTAATCCTGCTGTTGTGTAGTCTTGCCATCCAATATTTTGAACATGAGTTGTATATTCAACCATTTGGTCATCATCTTCTACATCAACATTTGGTTTATTTCCAGGAGTAGTAGGAGGAGTATTTTCCTCTTTATCTTTAAAGGCTATATCTTTTCCGTATTCTTCAAATGGGGTTCCTTTTTCTACTAAAACGATTTCAATTCCTTCTAGACGATAGGCGTACCCAGCAGTACCAGATTCTTCATCATTTCTAGCCCAACCAAGCCAACCAAAGTTTTGGGCATGAACTCTATAGTAAACATCATAGTATTCAGCCATTTTTCCTGTTAATTTAATTTGAATTGCTTCTAGTCTTTTTGATTGACCAGAAGTACCACTCATTTCATTATTTTTACTATAATTCTTTTCCCAACCATAATCTTGGATATGAGTTTTGTATTCAATATTACCTACATAATCTTGATTATCTAATCTAATCTTAATACCTTCTAGTCTCTTAGATTCTCCTTGTGTTCCTGCCATTACTCCATCTGATACATAATTTTGCCATCCATAGTCTTGAACATGAGTTGTATAAGATATTTTCATAGGTAACTTTTTAATTACAACTTGTGCAGGAATCTCTAATGTGTAAGTATCATTTTTTTCTAGACTGGTTGCTTTTATTTGATAAATTCCATTATAGGTTCCTGGAGTATTGTGATAAGTTCCATTTGGATTTAAGACTAATTCTGCTTCATATTCTTCGTCTGGATTTAATATATGTCCTGTATCAAAGGCTAGAGATCCAAAAGGTCCACTTCCTGTAGGATTTTTAATATCTAGTTTAACCGCAACATTTCCTGTGTTCTTAATAATAACTTTTTTGATTATCATTGTATCAAAATCTTGATTTACTTCTCCATAATCAATTGATTCAGGATTTGCTTCTAGGCTTAAAATATCTACTTTTGTGATTTCTAATGTTTCTTCCTCTTCCTCTTCGTTATAATTATCTCCTGTTAGTTTAAATTTAATTGTGTATACTCCAACTTCTTTATAGCTTGGAATACTATCTAATGTATATTCGTTATTTTCATCGGCATATTTAATTGTAACATTAGGGGTAGTTACCTCTAAACTAATTGTATGATTTTCTCCATCATAAGGGACTACTATTCCATTTGATTGATATTCAATATTTGCTTTATTAATAACTAATGTTTCTTCTTGTTCAACATCATTATAATTTTTTTTAGTTAATTTATATTTAATTGTGTATACACCAGCATCTTTATAGGTTGGAATACTATCTAATGTATATTCATTGTTTTCATCAGCATATTTAATTGTAACCTTTGGTGTGGTTACTTCTAAACTGATGGTGTGATTTTCTCCATCATAAGTGACTGTTGTTCCGTTAGATTGATATTCAATGTTTGCTTTATATATAGTGAAAGAGAAATTTCTTGTTCCTTTATAATTTCCTATTCCTTCAGCTGTTATAGTAGCGGTTCCAGCATTTTTATTTTTGCTGTAAGATAGAGTATAATCTTTATCTTTTATTAATTGATAGTCCTTGTTACTATCATAAAGGAAAATATCAGGGGTAAATGACTTACCTGTATATGTTACATTTTGTGGATTAGTAGTAACTAGTGTATTTATGTCGGTTTTTAATCCACTTACATGAACATTTATTGTTTTTGATAAGTTATTTTGAGCTGATAAAGTAATTGTTGTATCTCCATTATCGATTGCTGTTATTAGTCCTAAGTTGTTTACAGTTACAATACTTTCATCATTACTTGTAAAGGAAACTGCTCTCCATGTTGCTTCTTTTGGTAATACTTCATAAGTTAATTGATAAGTACGGTTTTCATCATCCAATGATACTTCTTCCGTATCTACTACAATTTCTTCAGCGTTTGTATAAACAAATACTGGTATTTCTTTTTCAATATTGTTATATTGAGAATAAACTCTAACTGTAGTTTCTCCATTTTTTAGACCTGTTACATTTCCTTCTTGATCAACTGTTGCGATACTTTCATCTTCGCTTACATAATAATTCTTCTCTAATCCATATGTTATCAAACTAGGATAGGTATAAATTCCTGCATTATCAGATGAGTTTGTTGCTATTACTAAATTTTCTTGACTTCCAAAAAAACTTTCTATTGGTGAATAACAATCTACAGGTTCCACAGATAGTAATTCATCTGAAATAGTTGAGACAGTAAAATATGCAGTACCATTAAATACACCTTCTACTTCTGCAAAATGTGTGTAGACTCCAAATATTCCACTTGCTCCATAATTGTTTGTTAATCTAACAATTTCAGGAGTGTAACTAGTCCATTTTACTTGATCATAGGTAGTGGAAACGGAACCCTTGATATATTTTTTTTCTCCCACTTTAACATTATTGTAGCCTACTTTTAAGACAATGGATTCTGATATACCAGAACCATCATTTGCTGTTGCAGTAAAAGTTACAATTCCTTGTTCTTTTGTAGTAACTCCTCCTGTTGTTGGACTGATACTAGCGATACTAGAATCAGATGATGACCAGGTTACACTTTGATTTGTTGCATTCTTAGGATAAACATCAGCTGTCAGATAAAATGAAGTTCCTGTATCAACATAGTAGTCCTTGTTTCTTACTAAAATTTGCTTTACTGGAATATCTGCATTTACTTTAAAAGGTAATACAAATAAACCTACTAATAAAAATAATAATAAATACTTTTTCTTCATAACATACTCCTTTATATTTTTCTATTTTTATTTTATCTCTTTTTCTTTCTTTTTTCAATATGGTATAATTATTTTAGAATAAATATTTAAGGAGATTTTTATGAGTCGGATAACAAGAAATTGGAATGGAATGCCAAGTATCATAAGTAATAAAATAGAGGAAGGGACTTTTTTTGAAAATTCTTTGGTTGGTTTTGGAACTTTAATTATTGATAAAGAATTTCTTACGGATATGGATTCTATTGCTAATCAATATAAAGATGATAAAGAATTATTATCTTTATTAACTAAAATTACCAATGAGATTATTCAGTATTTTTCTTCTTCGAAAGGGAATCAACAATCTAGGGAGCAGACTTATCAGAATTATGAAGTTGTTAATGAAGAAGGAATGATTATTGGGACTTATATGTCTTCTTTGAAAGGAAAAAATATCTCTAAATGTAGTGAAAAGTCTTTAGCAGCTTATATTATTTTAGAAAAACTATATACTATAGGTTCTTTATCTAGAAAACCATCTTTAATATTATCTCAGATGTCTACTTCTACTACTGATGAAGTACCTCATGCCTTTGTTTTATTAGATAAAGATAATTGTGATGATTATACAAAACATCTATTATATGATGTTGAAAATTTAACTACTATTGAGGATTCTTCTTTGAAACAATATCATTTTGTTGGACTTTATTCTCTTACTGATTCTCAATATGATGAATTGATGAATGGTAAGTCATGTACTCCTTCCTCTATCTATGAGAAGATTTATTCTTGTAAGGAAGTAGGAGAAAAAAGAATTTATGGAAAAAAGGATTTATCGAAAACATTGTAATAGTTTTTTTCTTTTTTACTATTTAGAGGATTATTCCTCTTTTTTTCTTTTTAGCATATATTATCATGGGTGAAAGTATATGAGAGAGAGTTATGTTGTGAAAAGAGGGGATACTTTATATGGAATTAGTAATCAATTTGGAGTTAGTGTTACCGAATTAGCAAGTTTAAATGGAGTAGATGCAAATACCTTACAGATTGGACAAACTTTGGTAATACCTTCAAAAACAGGAGATAATCCTGATAATTTGTTTTATTATACGGTAAAAAAAGGAGATACTTTATATTCTATTGCGAGAGTTTATAATACTAGTGTTTCTAAAATAAAAGATTTAAATTATTTAACTACTAATGAATTACAAATTGGACAAGTTCTTCGAATACCAGAAATGTATGTTGAGATGGATAAAGTAGAAGTACCAGAATATATCAATTATACCGTTAAAAAAGGGGATACTTTATATTCGATAGCTAAGAATTATCATATTTCTGTTGATCAATTAATGAAAGATAATGCCTTATCAAGTCCTACTTTAACAGTAGGAATGAATCTTAAAATTAGAATAGAAGAATCAGAAATAATAGAATGTTTTGGAGAAGAATATGATGGAAATATCATTGACTCTACAATTGAATATACTGTAAAAAAAGGAGATAGTTTATATTCTATTTCTAAAAAATATAATACAAGTGTAAGTGAATTATTACGATTAAATAATCTAAATAATTCTAATTTGCAAATAGGACAAATATTAAAAGTACCAGGACAAGATCTTCTATATCAAGTTGTTAAGGGAGATAGTTTGTATTCTATTTCTAAAAAATATAATACAAGTGTAGATTCTATTAAGAAAAAGAATAATTTAACTAATAATCTATTACAAGTAGGACAAATATTAAAAATATAGGGAGGATTTATGAATACTTATTATTATGATAAAGAGTTTATGAAAACTAGTTTGTATCAAGAATTTATTCAGAATAATCAAGGAAGTGGAAATTTAAAAATAAGAGCTTATGCTGCTCGAGAAGCATTACCTTTAGAAGGATTACATATTGTTGTTAGTACTAAGTATTTAGATAATACTATTATTTTCTTTGATGGATATACGGATTCTTCTGGTATGATAGAAAAATTAATATTACCGGCTCCTGTATTAAATCAAGATAATTTAATTATACCTTTATCTACTAATTATGAAATAAAAGCAGATGATATTATGAATTCTATTGATCAAAAGTTTTCTGTTTCTATGTATGATGGAGTATGTGTTGTACAAAATATTAATTTTATTCCAGAAAGTGGGGTAGAAAATAATGTCAGTTAGATATCCTATTGTACCTAATATGATTACTGTTCATTTAGGAAAACCTGATGAAGCTGTTAGAAATATTAGTGTTTCTTTTACGGATTATATCTCTAATGTAGCATCATCAGAATTATATCCTACTTGGCCAAAAGAAGCCTTAGAAGCTAATATATACGCTATTATTTCTTTTGCAATGAATCGAATATATAATGAATGGTATCGAAGTAAAGGATATAATTTTGATATTACTTCTTCTTCTGTATATGATCAAGCTTTTATAGAAAATCGTTCTACGTATGAAAATATTAATAATATCGTAGAACAAATCTTTAATAACTATGTTGTAAAAAATGGACAAGTACAGCCATACTTTACAAGATACTGTGATGGAAGGAATTCTCAATGTGATGGGCTTTCTCAATGGGGAAGTGTTTCTTTAGCGAATCAAGGAAAGAAAGCTTTTGATATCTTAAAATATTATTATGGAAATGATATATCCATTTATTATGATGCTCCTGTAGGAGATGTTATAGAAGGATATCCTGGATATGAAGTAGGTTATGGAAGTGCAGGAAATCCTGTATTACTTATTCAAAGAGACTTAAGAAGGATACGCAAAAATTATCCTGCTATTCCAGATATTTCTAATACCTTAGGTATTTATGATGAAGAAACAGTTCAAGCAGTTAAGAAATTTCAAGAAATATTTAGTTTACCAGTAACAGGTATTGTTAATAAAGCTACTTGGTATAAGATTAAATATATCTATACTAGTGTTAAGAAATTGTCTGATTTATATTCAGAAGGATTAAGTGAAAAAGAAGCAACTTTCTTATATGAAGATGAATTAAATTATGGAGATACTGGAATAGAAGTAGAACATGTTCATTATTTTTTAGATGCCATTGCTTTTTTAGATCCAGATATTCCTAGATTACCATTAAATTCTATTTATAATAATAATACTGTTACGATAGTAGAAGCATTTCAAGGAAAATATGGACTTCCTGTTACAGGAATTTTTACTTATAAAGATTGGAAAGTATTAAAAGAGATTTATCAAAAAATATTAAAGAGTTATCCAGAAGAATATCAAACTTATATTGATGATTTATATCCAGATTATTTCTTAGTAAGAGGAAGTACTGGTAAAGATGTAAAAAGATTTCAAAGATATTTATTAACAATTTGTAGATATGATCATTCTATTCCAGGAGTAAGAGTAAATGGAGTTTTTGATGAATTAACAGAAAGGTCTGTTTATAAGATACAAAAAGATTATGGTTTCTTAGAAAATGGGATTGTAGGACCTTTATTATGGAGAAAAGTTGTCGAATTATCAAAGAGATAATTCAGTATAGTTTTCTTTCTTTTTGACATAATAGTAATAGAGTTTTTTTGACAAGTATTTTTATTTGTGTTAGAATAGATTCTGTTCGCTATGAAAAATCAAGGAGGAATAGAGTGATGAAGACACCTAATGGGCTGTCGAAGACTAATATATTGTTTTTGATGTTTCTTTCCCTATTAATTATATCTACTTGTTATGTTTATCATAATTTTGATACTTATAATAGTATTCAAATTGTTATGGATGATGTTAGTGTAATTGAATATGGGACTGCTAATTACAATGTAAAAGAGGATATTAAAGATATTGAAGGAGATATTGTTTCTATAGAAACGGTAGATACTCATTTAGTAGGTAATCAGGAGATTGTAGTAAATGTTGTGAAAGAAAATATGGTTAAAGAGATTCCTATTATTGTATCTGTTGTTGATAGTATTGCTCCTGTTATAGAGTTAAAGGAAGAAAAGATTACTATTGATTATGGTGATACTTATGATTTTAATTTAAATGTTTTATCTGTACATGATGAAGTAGATGGAGATATTCCTTATGTAGGAGATTGTTCTGTTGATACTCATTACTATAATTTTAGTTTTGATTCCAATACAATTTATGATTCAGGAGAACATGAAGTTGTCGTATTTGCTTTAGATAGTAATGGTAATCGTACAGATAAATCCTTTATTTTAGAAGTGTTGGAACCAAAACCAGTTTATGTTTCACCTGTTTATAGTAATATTGCAGGTAATGCAAATGGTGGTAGTTTGGTATCTTTAGCTTATTCTTATGTAGGATATCCTTATATTTCAGGAAGTAATGGTCCTTATGGATTTGATTGTAGTGGATTTGTACAATATATTTATTCCCTTGTTGGAATATCTGTTAGTAGAAGTACATCTACTCAAATATATGATGGAGTTCCCGTTAGTTATGAAAATGCACAACCAGGAGATATCTTACTTTGGGGTTATTATGATGGTGCACCAACTCATTCTGCTTTATATGTAGGAGGAGGAAAAATGGTTCATGCAACTAATCCAAGTCAAGGTGTTTTAGCCAGTGATGTTGCTGCATGGACTCGTGGTAGTGGAACTCATGTCATTGCCGTAAGAAGAATTCCATAATTTTGGGATTCTTTTTTTGTATACTTTTTTCTTTTTTGGTTAACCTAACTATAGGAGGTAAAAGTATGGAAATTGTTCAAAAAATTCTATTAAGTATCACAATTGTAGGAGCAGTTAATTGGGGACTTATAGGTATATTTGACTTTGATTTAGTAGCTTATATATTTGGAAATGCTTCATTCTTTTCCAGAGTCATATATACTTTAGTAGGAATTTGTGGACTTGTTAATATTGGTATTTTAATGAGTCATTTAGATTTTAAGAAAGACTTTTAGTCTTTTTTTTCTATTATCTAGATTTTTATTCTAATTTATGATACCTTTATTATTGTGAGGTGGTTTCGGTGAAAGAGTATTTAGATACTATTTTTGATAAAGTAAAAAAACCAATTACTTTAGATAAGATATATGAAAGAGTAGAAACTTATTTAAAAAGTATTGATTCTAATTATGTATTAAGTAAAGAGACAAAAGAAGAAATT
>CADBSF010000006.1 GCA_902797265.1 uncultured Erysipelotrichaceae bacterium | reverse complement strand
TGTAATATGATTCTACTAAATATAAGGTTGCGCATGTTCCATCTTCACTTGTTAATTTACAAGTATATTTTCCAACTAGTCCAGGTCCTGTTGTTGCATTCCATGTAGTTTGTTCTGTTGTACCACTTACTTTAAATGTTTTTGCTGCACTATCATAGGTATAATCTGTTCCATACCAATAGGCGGAAGCTAAGTTTTCGTATGTTCTAGATGCATATCCCACATGTGTTCCACGTGTAGATAAACATTGGTTATCTACTGCTTCCCCATTGTATATCATCTTTACTCCGCCGGTATCGGTAGTTCTAATCATCTGCCAACATTGTCCAGCAAATATTACATTGTTCTTGTCTAAGATTGCTGTTACATTTGTATCATTTGAACCATACCAGTGATAGATTTTTTTAGTTGACTTAGATGCATCCATTGAATCTTGATGTTCTCCAGTATACTCTCTTGCTAAACCATTAGATTCTGCTTCACACTTTAAAACATTATAAAGTTTATTATTAACTTGACAAGATGCTTTCTTTACACTGATTTCTCCATTTATATATAAATTAGTATATAAATTAGCATAACCTATTCCTATAATACAAATAATAATTATTAATAAATTTAAAATAATTTTTCTTTTAAGCGTAGCAGAAGATACTATTCCTTTATATTTACTCTTTCTAGAATTATATAACATCTTCATTTCACTTCACCTCTACTATAAAAATAATATCATATTTATAGTTTAATTACAATTATAAAATTAAAAAAGTAACTCCTAAGAGCTACTTTCCATTGCAACAATCTAAGCATTCTTCATCAATCATTTGATCCATATCTTTCTTCATATAATTTATGGTTTTCTTCATAGATTTAAATGTTTCTGGATGAGTTTTAAAATACATATAACCTACAATACCCATTCCCATACAAATAAGCATTTTTGTACTAATCATTTTCAAAATAATCACCTCTATACTTAGTATGGATATATTTAATTACTTTATGCCATTTATTAAATAATCTTTTATACTAGTACGTCTATTATCATCTAAATCATTACAAGAAGCCATTTTTAAAGCATCTATTTCTCCTACTAAATATAATTTCTTTTTACAACGAGTAACAGCCGTATAGATTAATTTTTGATACAACATCTTTCGATATCCTTTTACCAAAGGAATTACAACAACATCAAATTCAGAACCTTGAGATTTATGAATACTAATACAATATGCCAATCGAAAATTTTGAAAATTAGATGGCGTATATTTTACAACATTTCCATCGAAATCAATCGTAATATCTCTTTTCGTAGATAGATGTATTTCATCAATCAAACCAATATCTCCATTATAAACATTATCATCTGGCATATTGGTAAGTTGAATTACTTTATCATCTTCTCTAAAGACAAAGTCTCCTACTTTAGTCTCTTTTTTTCTAATACTTTTCGGATTATAGATTTCCTGTACATAACGATTAATTTCATCAATTCCATTAACTCCTTTATACATAGGAGCAAGTATTTGAAACTTCTTATAGTTTAAATCTAGATATGTTCTACTAACTTCACAAATATGAGATAATACTTCATCATCTCTACAAGGAATAAAAGTTAAATCTTCACTTACATTAAAAATCTCAGAGTGAATATCTTTATTTCGAATATCATAAGCAAGTTCTACAATATGAGAGTTTTTTCCTTGTCGATACAATTTTTTTAATTCCACACATTCTAATTTCTGAGATTCGATTAAATCTCGTAATACATCACCAGGTCCGACACTAGGTAATTGATGATCATCACCTACTAAAATCACTTTACAATTGGCACTGATTCCTTTTAAAAGACTTGCCATTAAATAAGTATCAATCATACTAGATTCATCAACAATAATAAATTCAACTTTGCTCTTATTATATTCATTTACTTGAAATTTATTCAATTCCTTTTGCCATTTTAAAAAGCGATGAATGGTACTAGAACGATACAAAGTAGCTTCACTCATTCTTTTACTAGCTCTTCCAGTTGGAGCTAGTAAAGCAACTTTGTTGTCCATATCTTCATGAGAATAATGGTTAAGTAAACGATATAATTCTAAAATTCCTTTCATAATCGTTGTTTTTCCTGTACCAGGTCCACCTGTAATGATTAAAAATTGATTAGTATAACTTCTTATAATCGCATCTTTTTGTTCTTCATTATAAGTAATTTCAAAATACTTTTCTAATTCTTCTATCATAGAAATAGCTTTTTTATCTATCGATATCTTTTCTCGACTTAAAAGTCGAAAACGTTTTACAATAAAACATTCTGCTTCATACATCTCTGTTAAATAATAGCGATCTTCTTTCACAACAATTTTCAAATCTTTTGAAAGTTCCTCTAAACATTGATTATAAAAATCCATTTCAATTTCACACATCAATACTCTTGGTAAGTAACTAAAAATCTCTTCTTTTGAATAATAACAATGTCCATAAGTATTACTTACTTCATTCATAATATAAATAATAGCGGCTTTTACTCGACAAATATCATCTTTTGAAATTCCATTCCTTAAGGCAATCGTATCTATTTTTTTAAAATACATATCTTGAATGTCATCTATTAATTGATAGATGTTAGAATCGATAACATTCCTAGTTTCTTTCTTATATCGATTATAAATAAACATCGCATCTTTTGTTGAGAATCCCTTTTCGGTTAGATAAAAGATAACTTCATAACTCTCTTCATATTCTTTTAATTGTTTATGTAAAAGATCAATATCTTTCTTAGTAATCGTAGGAATTAATATTAAATTATCAGGAGAATTTAAAATAATGGATAACGTATCTTTTCCTAGAACATCTACAATTCGTTTAGCTTTCTTCTCACCAATTCCTTTAAAAAAATCACTGGCTAGAAAGTCAATTAAACTATCTTTTTCTTCTATTTTACATCTTTCATATCCATCTACTTGAAATTGTTCTCCATACTTTTCATGAGTTACTAATTTTCCATAAAAAAGATAGGTATCAATGGTATTTAATTCATGAAAATAACCAGTAAAAGTAATTGTTCTATTGATATATTCTGATAAAGATTCATCATTCGTATCCAATACTTTACCAAGTCCAATATAATAACCAGCATTCGATTCATAAATACTTTTCGAATAATGAATTTTAATATAATTAGACATCGCATCACCTCTACTATCTATATACCAAGATATCCTATTTTTTTCCAATACAATATGGATATTGTATATCTTCTATTTTAACAGAAATTATTTTATTATGGGGATATTCTCCTTCTATTTTAACAGATAAATAATTTCCTGTATGACCATAACTAAATCCATCTTTTATTTCTTCGATTAATACATCAACATCTTTTCCCATAAACTTTTTCATATAATTCATTTCTAATTCCTTAGATACTTCTATTAATTTTCTAGATCTTTCTTTCTTAATAGAATTATCTAACTTACCATCCATTCTAGAAGATAAAGTTCCTCTTCTTTCACTATAAGGAAATACATGAATTTTACTAAAACCAATCTTTTTTACGGTATCAATCGTTTTTAAAAATAATTCATCTGTTTCTTGAGGAAATCCAACAATAACATCAGTACTAATAGAGATATTAGGTCGAATCTTCCTTATTTCTTCTATTTTTTTTATAAAAAAGTCCAAATCATATTTACGATTCATTGCTTTTAATATTTCATTACTACCAGCTTGTAATGGGATATGTAAATGATCTACTAAGATATTACTATTCTTTAATACTTTTAAAACATCTTCATTTAATTCTGTTACTTCAATAGAACTAATTCTTAGTCTTTCTAACCCATTTATTTTAACTAAATTCTCTAATAAATCAGAAAACTTCTTATTAATATCAATTCCATAGCTACCAGTATGAATTCCTGTAAGAACAACTTCTTTATATCCATTTTGTACTAAAGAAGTTATTTCTTCTATAACTTTATCATAATCTTTACTTCTACATTTTCCTCTTACAAAAGGAATAATACAATAACTACAGAAATTATCACATCCATCTTGTATTTTTACAAAAGCTCTTGTTCTACCTGGAAATTCTGTAATATACATATCTTCAAATTCTTTTAATCGATCAGAATACTCATCAACAATCATCTTTTTATATTGAAACCATTCATTTAATAATTCAACAATTTTACTTTTATCTTTATTACCAATTAAAATATCAATTCCATCTATATCACAATTAAAATTATGTGATACAAAACATCCCATTGCAACAATACAAGCATCAGCATTTCGATGAATCGCTTGTCGAATCATTTTACGACTTTTCGAATCACTATTATTTGTAACCGTACAAGTATTGATGATATAAACATCACAAATATCATTAAAGTCTAAGATTTGATAACCATTCTTTTTTAATTCATTTATCACAAATTCAGATTCATAAGTATTCACTTTACACCCTAAAGTCATAACTCCAACAGTACGCATAAGAATCCCTCCATTGCTCTCAAATTATAACATAATATCTGCTAAAATAAAAGGTAAAAATTAATAGAAAAAGATAATAGAATTAGTTTTTAGTCTATACGAGTCTATGAGAGAAATTTAGATATAAAAACAGCACTTTGAAGTGCTGTTTTAGATTATTTACTAGCAATCCCAGCCAGCAAGGAAATTGATAGTTGCATCTTGGTAAAGCAATTTATTAACACAGATAGTTCCAACTGCTTCACATAAATTTCGCATACTAGAATAAGTTTGATTTTCATCAATGGTTCCTCCCCAAGTTACACCATCATTAGTAGACCAATAAGTATTAGGCGTACAATTATCTTTCTTCATTGGCATATAACCATCTGGTGTCGTAATATAATTATGGTCCCTAATTCCGCTTGCAGCTGTAGCTGTATCATAATTTACCCATGATTTAGAATCGCACCAAGGTATACCATTTTGACCATCAAATCTACCTTCAAGTCCTGCTGGCATTTTTGTATTACCGGATGGTCTAAATGTATAACCACCATTACAATACCAATTAATTGTTAACCAAGTATAATCCATATTAGGTCCTAAAGTAATCGTACAATCACCAGCTCCTAAATTACATCCTCCATAGGCTGCTAAATCAGTTGAAGCATGAGTAGAACTTA
>CADBSF010000005.1 GCA_902797265.1 uncultured Erysipelotrichaceae bacterium | reverse complement strand
TTTTTTCAAATGGCAGGGGATGAGAGAATCGAACTCCCAACAGTGGTTTTGGAGACCATTATTATACCATTTAACTAATCCCCTATAAAAATGTGACAAAAAAAGTATAACATAAGAAGAGATTTTTTGGCAATAAAAAATTAAAAATAAACAAAAAAATGAGACGAATAATCTCATTTTATAAGCTCTTATGAACAATATTTTCCTTGGAAAGAGAATACGGAATAGTAGGATTAAATACTTCCATTTCCTCTACACCAGGATTTATGATAGTCTGCGAATTTAAAACATTTTTATCAGGTAAATGATTATACTCAATCAAAGCCTCTGGAGTCGTTCCAAAATAATTAGAAACATCCTGAACAGATTCTCCTAGATTAGCTCGATATACTAAATCTGTTTGAACATCGTAATGATCTAAAAAAAACTTTTGTCTAGCTAGACCACTTTCAATACTCTTCGCAATCATCTCAGGAGTAACTCTTTGTGTTCCAATTGAAACCGTAACAAAACTAATATCACTATTTTCATCAATGATCTTTTCCGTGCTAGTAGGCACTAACGTTGAAATATTACCAAATTCATCTACCTTATAACCAACTTTTCCACCAATTAAAGAAGCAACCTGACAACCATTCTCTAACATACCCGCTCTCATAGCTAAAGCAAAAGAATCCGAAAAACCAAACCTCGTATTACTAAAGGGAGCAAACACTAATGAATTAGTACCAGAACTATATTGTTGATCAATCGTAATAATTATCCCGTTATCAGTAGGTAAATTACTATCATTCTTAGTCGCAATAAAACGAACACCATCTCTTTCTAAATAATCACAAATACTAGAAAAAAAAGAATCACTACAATTATTATCATTTAAAACAACATTCATTTCATTAATATCATTCATATCAATAACTTTATCTGATAAAATACAATCCATCATCTCACTATTTTCAAGATTATTATACAAATTATCACCTCTAAAATAAGTATATATAAAATTAAGAATAAAGTCAAAATAATAAAAAAATATTTGGATTCAGTAAAAATAATGATACAATAAAAAACGAAGATGAAAAAAACATCTTCAAAATGACACCGATTATAATAAAAAAGGAGAAAGACATGAAAATAGGATTATTTGGAACAGGAGCTTATGGGATGGCTCTTAGTAGTATATTAGTATATAATAATTGTGAAGTAACGATGTGGACAAAGTTTGAAGAAGAAAAAACAAATCTTGAAGAAACAAGAAAGAATGAATTATTAATACCAAACTTTGAATTAGATAAAAATATTAAAATAACGACTAGTGTAGAAGAATGTTTAAAAGATAAAGATTTATTGATTATTGCAATTCCTGCTGCTTTTGTAGATTCTTTATGTGTAGAAATGGAACCTTATATCAAGAATAATCAAATTTTAATAGCAACTAAAGGAATTGAACAAAAAACAGGATTATTCATACATGAAATTGTAAAAAAACATTTAAATACAACCAATATAGCGGTTATTAGTGGACCAACATTTGCGATTGATTTAGTATCCAAAATGCCAGCTGGTTTATCATTAGCTAGTAAATCATCAGATACCATAGAACTTGTTAAGAAAGCTCTTCAAAATGAATATATCAAATTAAGAGAAACCGATGATATCGTAGGAGTAGAAATTTGTGGTTCCATTAAAAATGTAATTGCCCTTGCAGCAGGAATGCTAGAAGGATTAAAAGCCAATGATTCTACAAAAGCAATGCTAATTGCAGAAGCTTGTAACGATTTAGGACAAATCTTAAACGCTTTTGATGGAGAAAAGAAAACAGTTATTTCCTTTGCTGGAATAGGAGATTTACTATTAACTTGTACTTCTGTAAAAAGTAGAAATTATAGTTTTGGAAAAATGATTGGAGAAAAGAAATCAAAAGAAGAAATTGATGAATATTTAAAGAAGACTACAGTAGAAGGGTACTATACATTAGAATCAATCTATCAATTACTTAATGATAAAAAAGTATCGATTCCTATCATTGATTTAATATACGATATTATTGTAAGAGGAAAAGATCCAGAAAACCTTTTGTCATTTTTAGTATATAAATCATAAAAAAAATATCAAATTTATGAAGAATATGTTATACTTAAAACATAGGAGGGTTACTAATGAGTGAATTTTTATCTAAAATATTTAAATCATCATTAATTAGTTCTATTGGATTATCCATCTTAGGAATTTTATTATTTTTTGAATCAGAAGCTACTATTGTATCGATTTCCTATATAATAGGAGGAATTCTAATTACAATGGGAATTCTAGGAATTATTAAATACTTCTTTTCTGAAATTAATAGTATTATCGATATTATCTATGGAATAATAACTATTATATTAGGAGTAGTAGTTATCGTAAATCCTCATGGAATAGCTAGTATCATTCCTTTTGTTATTGGAATCATAATAGTAATTAGTAGTGTAACAAAACTGCAATATGCCCTTAGATTAAATAAAAATCGTAATCCTGTATGGAAATCAACCATGATATTATCTATAATTACTTTAGCATTTGGAATTCTATTAATTATAAATCCTTTTTCAGGAGCATTATTTTTAACTAAAATAGTAGGATTTATCGTTCTTTTATATGGAATACTTGATATTATATCAACACTAACAATTAGAAAAACATTTAAGAAATTACATAATGCCATTGAAGAAACGATTCAAGAAGCAGAAGTTATAAGAGAGGAATCATCAAATAATCCTCAAATAAAAAGATAAGGAATAAGGAAGAAGGGAAAAAATGGGTAATGGTTATATACAAATTTTAGGGATTATGGATACCCTAAATGAATGGAATGAAAAATTAAATCAATTTGCAGGAAAACATATGGATAATGTTTTAGTGGGAACCTTAATATTATTCGCAATTATTATCGTTGCATTCTGGGCAATTGGAGCATTAAATAAAAAATAAGAAATATGATATTACTCTTATTTCAATCGAGAAAAATAGAAAGTCATATCACAAAATGACTTTTTTTATTTGAAAAATAATTCATTTAATTGTATAATAATGAGCGATGAGGGATATTAAATGAATAAGGAAGAATTAGAAATAGGAAAAAAATATGAAATTCATAGTTATAAACATGATGGGAAAATTCATAGAACCTGGGATGAAGCAATATTGGTTGAGATTAATGATGATTATTTGATATTTGGAAATGAAAAAACAAAAGTAACAGAAGCAGATGGAAGATCATGGAGAACAAAAGAACCTGCTGTATTATGTTTTTTCTACAAAAATTGGTTTAATATTATAGGACAAAATAAAAAGAATGGAATCTATTATTATTGTAATATGGCATCTCCTTTCTTAATAGAAGAAAATACAATTAAATATATTGATTATGATTTAGATTTAAGAGTATTTCCTGATGGAAGTTTTAAAGTATTAGATAGAGGAGAATATAAATATCATAAAACGATTATGAAGTATCCAGAAAATGTAGATAAAATATTAAAATATGATCTTACGAAGTTAATTAATCTTGTTAAAAACAAAAATAGTGTTTTTGAAAAGGGAAAAGTTGAATATTATTGTAACCTATATAGTAAAATTAGATAAGAAAGAAGTGAAAAAGAAAAACACTTTTTTTTAGTAAAAAAATAGGAAAAAATGCTAAAAAATGGTAATAAAATCAAGAAAATGAGCTTTTTCTTAAAAACTAGTAAAAAAAATTAAAAAAAATGTTGACTTTACTATATAGGTTTGATATATTATTTGTGCAGTTCGAGAAAAGAACTGTTATGATCTTTGAAAACTAAGCAAAACGTCA
>CADBSF010000004.1 GCA_902797265.1 uncultured Erysipelotrichaceae bacterium | reverse complement strand
TTCTTTTCTTTAGTCTCCAATTTCAATATAATGTTTTTCTTCTTCTTTTTCTTCGTCTTTTTTCTTAGGAATTTCTAGATTTAAAATACCATTTCTAAAAGAGGCTTTTACTTCATCTTTCTTGATATCATCCCCTACATAGAAACTACGATTAACTTCTCCAACAAATCTTTCACGTCTAATATATTTATGTTTTTCTTTCTTTTCTTCTTTATTTTCTGTTTTTGCATGAATGGTTAAGTATCCGTCTGTTACATCGATTTTTATATCTTCTTTGTTGTATCCAGGTAAATCAATATCTAGAATAAAACTATCCTCTGTTTCTCTAATATCCGTTTTCATAAGATTTGTTTTTTCTTTTCCTCTAAAAAAATCATCTTGGAAAAAGTCATCAAAAACATCAAAATCTCTTCTTGGCATTAACATCATATTTATCAACTTCCTTTCATAACGTGTTATCATAAATGGTAGCACTAATATATAATGAATACCATATAGTAAGTTTTTTTCCTTACTACATCTTAATAGTACACCTATTTTTAGCACTTGTCAAGTCTAAGTGCTAATTTTTTTAAAATAAAATGTCAATCAAATGACATTATTATTATATGAAGAAAAAAAAAGAATATACCTATCTTTTATGAGATATATCCTCTATTATTTCTTGTTCATTTTCATCTTCTTTTTTCTTTTTAATTAGTTTTCCAACACCTAATCCAGTTAATAATCCAAAGACAACTCCAAAAGGAACTTGATAATGTTTTCCTTTATGAGAAATCATATATTCTTGATGAATCTTACTATTTGAAACAAGATTTTTATAATCATATCCTTCTTTTGTATAATATTCTACTTTCTCTGGGATTGGTACAATGGATAATCCTTCTGGAATTACTTCTAATTGATGATGAACATCCGTAAAGTCCTGAACAATATCTAATGGATCTTCTAAATACCATTCTAAATCTTTAATGGATTCCAAATCTCCTTTTAAGAATAATTCTTCTACTCCAACAGCATCAAATAAAGAATTGTAATTGCCATCTCCAGGACCTTCATGAGGAATAAAGAGAACTCCTGTATCTAACCAAGTTGGATCTACATAATAGTAATAATCACCTATTTCAACAGCATTCCAAGCATGAGTTTTAGAGATTAAATTATAAGTATCAAGTCCTACTTCTCTACCTAGAGCAGATACCATAGAGGCATAATTTCCACATATTTGTTCATAATTTTCAAAAAAGCCAGTCAAATGACCCTCCCGATAAAAACTTTGATATTTTTTTTCACCTAATAAATCATAAGCTTCAATATTTTCAACATAAGAAAAGTTACTTAAGACATAAGTTAGGATAGCATTTAATTTTTCTAAATCCGTAGAATCTGAATACAATCCTAATCCATCCGCAATATCATGAATCGTTGCACTTGCTTCTATAAAAGTATCCATTTCCAAGCCATCTACTTTTACTCCAGCTTTTATTAAAGAATCTATAATTTCATTAGAAAAATAAATACATGTATCATAAGGTTTTCCATCTAAATATAAAGAATCTAAATATGTTAAATCTCGATATTTAAAATTAGAGTTATAATCTAATCCTAAAGATAATTCACTCACATTTCTTAAACTTTGAATAAAGAAAGAATCTAAATTCATAGAAGTATTATGATCTCCAATTACTAAAGAAGAAATACTAGGAACATCTCTTAGAAATTCATATTTCTCTTCATTAAAACTAGAAATACTACTATCTGTATAAACACTAATCTGAATTCCATCTTTTAATTTAGAACCATCTACAACAGATAATCTAGGTTGATTCGTTCTATCATTAATCGTTAAATTTTCTAAATTAGGCATATAATTTAAAAAGTCATATAAATTTTCTTCTTGATCATCCACAACAATCGTTGCTGAAACAATATGACTTAAATCTTCTTCGGTAAAGATATTTCCTTTGGCTAGCATTCTTCCATCATCGAAAATAACCATAAACATAGAAGGAATATAAAAAGTCTGATTTGATATTTTAGAAGTAGAATAAGTATCATCTGTAATATCAACTACTTCGTTAGGTACAAAAATTTCTGGTTTAAAAGAAGGAGAACCTAGTAATGGCATAAGTCCAATACTTAAAGAAAAAGAAACTCCTTTTACAAGATTTCTTCTAAATTTATCATAGTTTAAATTTCTAATTACCATAACTATCACTCCAATTATCTATCTAAGTTATATCATAGAATATTCAATTAGAAAACAAAATAATAAACTTTTTTCGTATAATTAACACTTATCTTTATGATAACCCATTTGATATACTTTTGTTTTAAC
>CADBSF010000003.1 GCA_902797265.1 uncultured Erysipelotrichaceae bacterium | reverse complement strand
TTTTGAATATTTATTTGGTTCAATATAATCACCATTATGGATATAATCATATGCTAAAATGGCATTAATATCCCAATCAGCTGTGTTTAAAATTTCAAAATCTATTTTAGCATTCTTAAGTGCCTTGGCTTGTGCACCTATACCGCTAAAAGTTTCTACCATTTTTAGCATTATATAACTCTCCCATCTTATAGTATTCATTTTATCAGGTTTTCATCCTTTTTACCAGAGTAAATTAAAAAATAATTAAAATTCTTTTGGCATTCCTTCTTCTATAAGCTTTTCTCTTGTTTGCAAAATAATCGCAGCCTGTTTAGACGAAGGTATTCTTCCAGTAGATATGGCTCTACTTGCTAATAGCAGTAAATCATTTTCCATTGGAGTAAGGAGTCTTTTACCATCTGACCATTGAATGACTTTTTTCCAATAATCGTCGCCATAATTTATAACAGTTATTTCAAAATTCAATTCATTATCTACTTTTCTATCTCTTTTTGCTGCTACCTCATCTTGTTTTTCAAAATCCAAATCAACTAAATCATCCACAAAATCTTGATCTAGCGGCCATTCCAATGATTTAGCTCTATCCCAACATGCCTCTTTCTTGCACCATTCTGTTACGTTTAGTATAGGTCTATCATCTAATGTAATAAAGTTTAAAATAGCGCGAGCTGTTTTTAACAATTGTTTTGCTAGTGATGGATACATTTTCTGTGTATTCCAAATTTTCTTATAATCAATGCCCATATTTGGATATTTCTTTTTTAATTGATTAATTGTAACCGCAATTGTATAAGTTACTATATTTGCTTTGTATGCTTTAATCTCTTTATACCAATCTTGATCAGCTATCATTTTATCTAAATCTTTAAATATAATTGCGTATGAAATAATTTTTTTATAGTAGTAATCATTAAATTGAGTATTTGATTTTTCCCATTCTTTATCAATCTTTTCAGCAAAATATCTCATACTAGATTGAGCACCCTTGCTAACAATATGTGGTAGGCACTCAAATGTATTAATGTATTTAGATAAGTCAACTTTTTTAATTAATTGATTTTTAGGGTTCTTTGTTTGGAATTTTACTCTTTCTGACTTAGTTAATTTCATTTGAGCTTGAGTATATTGTCCTCTAGCACGTTCATAAAACCATATAGTACCAAATTGATCGCCACCCTTAGCAGGTGCAATTATTTTTCTAGAATATTCTTCTAATCTAATGTGATACGGATGATTTGAGAAGAAATCTGCCTCATCAACTTTATTTTGACTATTTGCACATCTAGAAATTGTTGGAATCATTTCTTGAGCTTTTTCATGATCAACAATTGAAAGCTTCATTGGTACTGATAATTTTGATACATCTTGCTTATCTTGTAATACTGCGTTTGCAATTGAAGCAGTAGTTTGACCACCATTTATGATTTGTAAATCTTTAATTTTTGTAATTACTAACCCTTTAGAATTATTTTGAGTTTCAATTTCTGTTGAAGTAGCTGCAATACCATTATTATATGCAAAAAACATATTTGGTTCGTTTAGTATTGTATTTCTTATACCTTTATTTACTTTACCTTTAATACTTAGAAATGAACGAACATTTCCTTCCAACAGTCTAGAACCGTATTCAATATACATATTAGCTAGTACATCTCCTGGTATTATTGCTAAATATGCATCATATTCATCGTTATCTACAGCTTTAACGCATGGAATTCCTCCTATTGAGGATAAATCAATTTCTATACTTTCTTTTCCTAAGGTAGAGCTATAAATATCATATAGTCTTTTTATATCCCATACATTTAATTCTACTATTTTTCCATTTATTGGTTCCTTTTTTATGTTTTTTACCCTGTCACTAAGCTTTCTGTCAGTAATTATGTAAAATTTAAATTTAACTATGTCATCTAAATTATCAAATATGTCTTTTGCTAATCCATAACCAATGGAGCTTTCTTCAAAGCCGTTCTTTAGGATATAACCATTGATACTAGCTTCAACAAGATATCTCATACTGTCATACATTTTATTAATTTCTGTACTAGTAAGATTTGTAGCTTCAATATCTCCTGAAAAATCACTTACTAGAATCAAACAAGATTTGTCGTATGGGTCAAAATAATATCCATCCATAACCATCTTTCTTCCACGTTCACCTATCCCTTCAAAATAGCCTTCTGTGAAATCATCAAATTCTTCTGCTGATTCTAATATATCAACAACTGTACCTACAAATTTGCTTCTTTCATTTGTATCTTCACTTGCTGCAGATACTTTGATATCTTCTATTAACTCTACTCTATATTCATCTAAATTCATACAAAACCTCCTAATCGATTTTGAAATCCTCTATTTTCCTAATATATAATTCGTAACTTGCTCTAGCTATTGAGTTAGGCAAATCATTTCCTTTTAATCGTGGAAATTTCTCTGTTACACCATAGTGATCTATTGACTTTATTGAATAAACATATTTATCATATTCTGGAGTATAGAAATATTTTCTTTCATCAAGTTTTTCATTAAAAATATTTAACTGAGAATCATTTGAAAAGTGACTTTTAATTTTAATGATATAATCATTTAATTTTATTGGTTCGTTAATGGAATCATTACTTAGCTCTAGCTTAACCAAAACTAACTCGCCATATTCGTTTGAGTCTAATTGTTCGATTGAACTAATGGCAACTGTTAAGGCGTTTTCTCTAATTGTTTTTACTTCATACCATGTATCATCAATTTCAAAGTCTTTGTGAGATAATGAGCTTCCTATCCATGACTCCAAGCTTTTATCTACTCCATACTTATCGAACATATACTTTTCTAAATATATTAATTCACCTAATAAACCTCTGACTTCATTTTCTGATAAAAATATATCCCTAGGATTTTTAAACATATTAATCCATTTTTTCCATCTTTCTATTACGAAAGCAATTGGAGAATAATCCCTTATGTTATATGTCTTATCAACTATATCACTTATAAATTGATAAAAGATATCACTAAGTGAATCATCCAATAAACTAAAGCTTAAAACATAATCTCCATCATTTCTTATTTTAAGCTCTACATTAATTAATCTTGTTGATTCAAATTCCGATTCACATTTTTCAGAAACAATTGCAAGAGATTGATTTCCTTTTTCATTATATCCAATGTAAATATTTACCGGATGATTTGGACTTATTCTTTTATATGATAATGAGTTTTTACATTCACTAAATTTATCTTTTATTTCATCAATTGTCACTTTCTTCTCCCCCTTCTGTATCATATTCTTCTATTTTCTTTAATTCAATTAAATTAATTTTATACTTTGCATACTTAGTTTCACTGTTTGCTAATATTGGAAATCCTACACTTATACCTATTAATGTGTTTGACACATTTAATCTTTCTTTTGCCTTTACTTGATCATCTGTTTCTAATACTTTCCCTAATTGTATTGGATAAATCATTAATAGAGGATTTCTAACATATTCAAAAAACACTTTTTGTGACATACTTTTATTTTTATTTTCTGGGATAGAGTAAAACTTTTCTTTTATTTTATCAATATCAAATTCTGTTAGTCCAAACTTTGAATCTTCTGCTGCACCTAATCTATTTCTTTTTCCAGATATTTGTATTAAATCATCATTATGCTTAAATATAAAACTTCTTTCTACACAATTAACTTTTTGACTATTACCTATTTCAAAAGTCTTGTTTGATTCACCATTGATGAATACTACATCCCACTTATTTAGTTCGTAGCCACCATAATTATTAATAAAGTTTTTGATTGTTTCTGTATCAAATGGAAAATTAGCATATGATGCATTAAAATTTGATAAAAAATCTAAGATCAACTCTTTTGGAACATTTTTATACCCACGCTTTTTTCCACTTTCTTCAAAAGAGCATCCAGCTGTATCGCTAATATCTAGTATTAAATTATTAACAATCTCACGATTTTTTTTGTTTTTAAATTCATCATTATATAGTTTAGTGGTCTCTAAAAATGTTTCACTTAATGATATAATTCTTTCTGCATTATTAGCTGTTCTCATCTTATTTCTAGCTGTTACTAAAAGTGAGTTAATATCATTTCTAACTCTTAATCCAAATTGCATAGGTGTTTTATCAGTTTCTCTCATCCTTTTTACATCTCTTCGTAATTCATCAGTTGCATCACTTATATGTTGATACCAAGATTTATTGTTTTCATCCATCCACACTTTGCATAAATCATCGTAATTAGGTCTATATCCAAACCATCTTCCCATTTGCATTAATGTGTCATACATTTTAGAATTTCTATAAAAATAACTAATTATTAATCCCTCTAAAGTAAGTCCTCTAGATAAACTCATTCCTCCAACAGCTATTACTCGATATCCTGTATCTTCATGTTCTTCATAATCTAGTTTTGTGAAGTTATTACCATTTACAACTACAACATCTATTGGCATTATAGCTGAATCTAATGCGTTTTGTATTTCTTCCCATTTGTAATTTAAGTATGAATAGTGCTTATTATATACATTATATAGGAATTCAATATTATCATCACTTAGCGCATTTTCAACAGGCAATTTGCTATATAGATGAACGGAATTCTTGATTTCATTTAAATAATTAACTATTAATGTACCAAATCTATCTTGTATGTTTACAAATCTACTAGTATTAACCATCATTGATCTATGTTTCTTATTATCTCCACGTAAATCTCTTATGGCATTAGCTAGTAAAAATTCATTTATAGCAACTTTTAATGTTGGGGATAGTTCCTCTATAAAATCATCCTTTTTATGACTCAAAGGAAAATAATTTTCCCCATCATATAAATCTTCTACCATATCTTGGTAAGCACCATTTTCGCCAAATACATTTCTAGCTCCTATGTAATTAGAAGGGGCATCTAAAGAATATATATAATCCTTAGGGAATAAATCTTGTCCAAGCATTTCATCATCTGTATTAGGATCTATAAAGATATTGGCAAATGGTGTTGCAGTAAATCCAACATAGCTAGCTTTTTCAAATAAATGTAATAATGTTCTTATTTGAGTATTAATTGCCGTTGGGTTATTTTCAGGATCATTAACATTTATTGATGCATTATCTGCTTCATCATCAACCATTAATAATGATGTTTCGATAAATTGATGTCCTTCTTTTAAATTAAATAACTTTAACCATTGATTCAATTTTTTCAATACTGAAACATTTTTCTTCAATACAAACAATACAGGTTCATTTAAAGTATTTAATGTTAGTCCCAATGTTTTTGCTGTTGTCGCATTAAAATCACTACTTTTTGATGTAAAAACAACTGGATGTAACGTACTATCATATTTACCTACACCAATATAATTGTTTTCTTTATTCTTAATCATTCCATTAGAATCCATACCAATGAATCCTTCATCTAATCTAGATTGTGTTTGTTGCCTTAACTTTTCAATTGTTCCAGTCAACAAAATAACTACTTTATATCCGGCATCTGCTGCTTTGCATATCAACCCTGTATAATTTGCTGTTTTACCTGATTGAACGTCCCCAATAATAAGCCCTCTTCTCTGAAAATTTTTATCTAAAGTAGGGTCACCTAATAAATCAACTATTTCATCTGTAACATCATTCATCGTTCCAACTACATTTGGAGGAAAGTTTTTATCTCTTAGTAAGTATTCCTTATATCTATTCCAATATCCCATGCTTAAAGTCTTTTTTCGTTCCGTAAACCACGGAGTAAAATCTTTGGCTGTTATCGATGTTCCTAAATCTAATTTGATTAGATATTCTGCATGTATTTCCTTCCTAACATTATTTATTTCTTCTTCGGTTAAAGGATTCTGTATAAAATTAGGTGCATGAACAAAATATTCAATGATATTGTCAATTTCTTGTTCGCTCATACCTCTATTATCATAAATATAAGTTGTTACTAAATTTTTTAATTTTACTTCATTACTATTCATTAGATCCTCCAATTTTAAATTTTTCTATTAATTCTTTATAATTGCAGTATGGCTCACTCTTTAATAAACTTTCCAAAACACTTTCTTTATTTAAACTCATCTTTTCGCTATATTTTAAAGAGTCACATATCTCATTATACAATTCTTCTATTTCTTCATCAGTTACGACTGATGATTCATCCATTATTTTCCCTTTTGATGCATCTAAATACAAGGATGTAGATGGGAACATTTTTTCTAAGTTTGTAATTATTTTATCAAAATATTTTAATTGATTTGAATCTAAAGATTCCTCAAACAATTGAATTTGTGGAAGATCACGATTTATTTTATATTCATAACAATTGTCTCTTAATTCCACTCTTTCCCATATATAATTGATATCATTGTTATTGGTTTCTTTTCTTCCTCTATATTCGTGCACAGCTTTACTTTTAAATACAGATTCTTCTATACAAGAATATAAATTCTTTTTAATGACATCAGGCAAATGAACAGTGCTTTTTTTAATATCTACTCCCCATACTTCATCTAAATCATTTGGAATATCTACCATAACCCTTGCAAGTTTACTTAATTCTTCTTTTCGGGTTAATCTAAACCAACTTCCCCAAAAAATTAATCTTTTATTCCTATAGATATAAAATCCTTGATTCGTTCTTAAATCTTCTTTTCCTCCTACTTTTTGTAAATCTTCAGAAGTTAACTTATTCATATATGGTAATATATAGGGTTTTATTCTTATTCTACAATTGTTAATAGTTATAAATTGTTCTGGTAATGGTTGAGTACCGCGATTGGTAGATAAGAATGGATCTCTTGGAATAATCTTATTATTATTTACATATATATCTACACCTTCGTTTAAAAATCTATGAAAAACTAATGATAAATGATCAATTGTTGAATTCATGTAACTATTTAACGTGGTGTTTAAATCATATGTTGATGAAGATATTCGATCAAAATTTTCCAACATTAAATATGTTCCGCTAGGTAATGATTTCAATAATTCTATTTGAGGTAATTTATTAATCTCTTCACTGTCATATTCTAATAACATCCATTCTTTGTTTTGTATTATATAATCTAAATCCCACGAAAAGCAGGATATAAGACCATCCTTTTTGCTAGCAACGACTAACTTTCTACATTGAGATAAAGATGCAGATTTCATTCCTAATCCAAATCTTCCTAGATCAGTATTTTTTCTTTTTTCAAGTGGATTTTTTGCTCCATATCTTAAAGCCTCTTCTAGCTCATTCGAATTCATTCCATATCCGTTATCTAAAATAATTAAATATGGATTATCAATTGGGCTTAATAAAATATCGATTTTTGAAGAATTTGCACTTATACTATTATCTATTAAATCAGCAATTGCTGTTTCAAATGAATATCCTAAAGATCTCATTGATTCAATAAGATTTGGTGCAAATGGAATACTTTCTCTTGCAATCATAAATACAACTCCTTTAATACTTATTATTAGTATATCAAAGAAAGTCCATTTTGTGTTGATTTGATGGCTTTTAATGACAAAATATATTAAGTATGCAGTAGTAATATATTTAAGTCATATTCGACAAAAGTGCTTTTTCTTGGTTTTCTCTTCTACCAATAATAAAAGAACCGCCTTTCCCGCACCCCTTGCGGTTCTTTTGTTTTGATTTTTTTTACGATTTATATACTTTTAGTAAAAATAAGGCCTATTTCCATCCTCCCCCTTACAGGTGAAGCCCGCGAATTTTTGACCTTTCGTACTCAAGGTCAAAAAAAGGTAGAGAAAGGTCTATAAAAGTATCGACATCATCTCCAAAACCATTCTTGGGAGTATGATTATTTCATGATGAAAGCATAAAAAAACAGCACATCTAGATAGATGTGCTGTTTTTTGAAAAACTGAATTGTGCGGGGGAAAGTTGTTCTTTTTTTACCATATTTTTTTTTAATATTGAATTGTTGTATCTATTCACCAACTTCATATCCATTTTTTATATCTAGTATTTCTCCCTTTAATAAGGCATTATTATTTTTTA
>CADBSF010000002.1 GCA_902797265.1 uncultured Erysipelotrichaceae bacterium | reverse complement strand
TTGCAACTTTCTCTCCAGCAGGAACTTCTTCTTTTACTTCTTCAGTCTCAGCAAAAGGTAAATCTACTTCTGCCTCACTTGCAACTTTCTCTCCAGCAGGAACTTCTTCTTTTACTTCTTCAGTTTCAGCTAATGGTAAATCTACTTCTTCATTTACCTCATTAGCAGGAACATTTTCAAAAGAATTCATAGAAGATTCAGCATCAATTGGATTAGCACTAAATTCTTGACTAACTACACTATCAAAAGGAACACCACCAATAGCGTTTGGAACTACTTCCTCTGAAGCAACAGGAGAAACCGGTACTGTTTCATTTTCAACTACATCAGTATTTCCTTCTACTTCTTCCTTAGGAAGTTCCTCATTATTAACAACACTATCAAATGCCTTTTCAACAACATTTTGATCAACTACTACATTATTAATATCCAAATTAGAATTCATCTCATCACTATTACTGTTTTGAGTTTCAGGTGGTAAAATAGAATACTCAACAATATCAGATTCAGCTGTATTTTTACTAAAATACAATTTCTCTCCAGATAAGCCAACAAAACTATAATATTGATTATCAACTAAATTATTTCCATTAATATCATAGATAGTAGCCTCTGAAAACTGATCATTAAAGATATATCTTCCATTATTACCCATTTTTTGACTCATTTTATCCTTTATTAAAGCAGGAGTAGAAACTAATTTAGTTGCTGCTAAAGGATTACTCTTTAATTTATTTGCTTCAATTACTGATGCAGAAACAGGATTAGCCAATTCCACCAATATAGTCTCATTATTTATTGGACGAATAGAACGATTATTGAAAGGAATAATCTCCTTTCCATCTTTATCCAATAAACCAATGTTACTAGCTTTAACCATTGGATCAACAGCTTCTATTAATGCTGTTGAAGCAATTCTACTCTCATTTGAAAACTTTTTTTCATCATTTGGATCTAAAAAATAATACTTTCTTCCATCGTCAGTAATACAATAAGTACATACTATATCACTACGATCCTTATATTTTACAATTCCTTTTTGAATTTCCATAAATACACCACCATATTCTACTTTAATCTATAAATAACTATAACACAAAAAAAAAAATCAATACAACCATTTTTACAAAAAAAAATAAAAATATATAATTTGCATAAATAAAAAATACTTGGTACAATGAATTTGGTGATAACATGACAAAACAAAAATTGATAATAGAAAGAGGAATTTTCTTGTTTATCATCTTTGTAGCATTAGGAGTCATCATAGTAACAGAAAAAGCAGGAACAATAATGATTCCAAGAATCAATAAAAAGATAGATGAATATATAGAAAAAAACTATAAAGATAACAAAAATGATTTCCTAAAAAGTGATTTAACCTATAAAGCAACTAAATATACAATGAAAATAACTAATAAAAATAATAAAAATCATTATTTTTATATTTATTATCAAAATAAGAAAATAAAAGATACTTATAAAATAGACTATCTAGAAGGAAAAACATTATTAAAACATATAAAATCAAAATTAGAAAAAGAAGTATTAGAAAAAACAAAAACTAACGTAACAGTAGAAATTATATCAAAATTAAATGATTATACATCTTCTGTTAAAGAAAGAATAATAAAGGAAGATCATTTATTAGAATTACCATTCTATACTTTAGAAAAAGAATTACTAATTGATATTTGGAATGAAAAAAACATTTCAGATGACATTATCAATATGATAAATAAATATCAAGAAAAAGAAATAACACCTAAATATTATAGAATTACAATTACAAACAATAATAATATTAAAGAGTCAATAACTATAAATCAAATAACAACAGATTTTATTGATAATGAAGAAAAGGAATTAATCATAAAAGATATATTAGAAAATAATAATAATTCAACCATGCTAAAAAAATATAAAATTACCATTCAATAAAGGAGGAATAAAAATGAATGATTGTATATTTTGTAAAATAATAAAGAAAGAATTACCATCAAAAACGATATATGAAGATGAAAAAATCAAAATTATAATGAATATTAATCCATCAACAAATGGTCATTTACTTATCATTCCAAAAGAGCATTTAGTCAATTTAATGGATACTCCTAATGATATAATTACTCATTCTCTTACTATTGTAAGAGAAAAAATATATCCATTATTAAAAGAAAGATTAAATTGTGAAGGATTAACAATCGCTCAAAATAATGAATTAGGTCAAGAAATAAAGCATTATCATATTCATTTAACTCCAAGATATCAAAATGATGGATTAGAATTTGTTTATGACAAATCACAATTATCAGACTTAGACGAAATATATGAAAAATTAAAATAAAAAGAAAAAATAAAATACCTAAAAAAGTATTTTATTTTTTATCTTTATAAATAAGCCCCTAAAATAATGATTAATAGTATAAATAAGACAAGAACAATAGCTCCATTACTACCATTCGTAGTTGGACCACAATTAGTCATTATATCTCCTCCTTTTTATCTTTCTTTCAAAATATTTTATGGGAAAAATAAAAATATGTTCATATATCTATCATATTTATTGCATGAAAATCATTTTTTTGTTATGATTACTATGTACAGGAGGAAAATATATGAAAAGAAAAAGAATTATTTCTTGTCTAAGTGCCTTAGCAGTAATCTCTTTACTAGCAACAGGATGTGGAAAAGAAATAGAAGTAAAGAACGGTTCCAAGGTAGCCGTATCCATTAAAGGAAACAAATATACCGCAACAGAATACTATGAACAAATAAAGGAGGATAACATATCTAAGCTAGTTGAACTAATTGATAAAGATTTACTAACAAAGAAAATTAAAACAACTTCAGAAGAAACAGAGCATGTTAATAATCAACTTGATCAAATTAAGCAATATTATGGTAGTGATGAAGCAAACTATAGTAATATCTTAAAACAATATTTTGGAGCAGATTCAGAAGAAGAATTAAAAGAAATGCTTACTCTAGAATATAAGAGAAATAAAGCAGCTGAACAATATGTTCAAAAAAAATTAACGGATGCTGAAATTAAAGATTACTATAACAAAAATATTTTTGGTCAAGTAAAAGCAAGTCATATCATGATATCAGTTGATGAAAAAAGTGATGCATCGGATGAAGAAAAAAAAGCAGCTGAAGAAAAAGCAAAAGAAACAGCAGAAAGAGCAATAAAAGAATTAAATGATGGAAAAAAATGGAATACTGTTGTTAAAAAATATTCAACTGATACTACAAATTCTACAACAGGTGGAGATTTAGGTTATTTCGATTTAGCTGAAATGAATGATACCTTTTCTGAAGCAGTAAAGGGACTAAAAACAGGTGAATATACAAAAGAACCCGTTAAAACAGAATTGGGATATCATATCATCTTAAAAACTGATGAAAAAGACAAACCTAAATTAAAAGATGTAAAAAAGCAAGTGAAAGAAGATTTAGCAAAACAAAAACTAGAAGAGGATGCAACTTTATATTATGAATCACTAAAAGCAATTAGAGAAGAAAACAAAATTAAATGGAATGATGATGTTCTAAAATCAGCTTATGATAAATATATGAATAATTTAATTAGTTCAGCAAAAAGTGAATAATGAAAAAAGTAAGAAGCAATTCTTACTTTTCTTTATTTTCAATTATAGAATAATCTAAACCCTTTAAATAGAATTTCTCTCGAATCTTTCTTTCTAGCAATTCTCCACTATATTTTCTACTATATTTACGATAATATTTTTCATATTCTTTCTGAACAATATCTCTATCACTATCAAAAGTATAAGTGGAAAGAACAGATTGAATATCAGAACTATCATATCCTAAAGATAATAAATCATGATATATTTTATTTTTAAGAATGACTCCCCCTCTATTTCGATTAGTTTTAATTCCTTTATCAATAATCCTTCGAATCTTTTCAAATTGTTCATCTTTTGTAAAAACTCCTAATTCTTCTTGAATAATAGAAGAATCTATTTTTTTATCTAATAATTCTCTTTCTATTTTATAAGGACCACTACTAGTAGTAATCATTCGATTATGAATAAAACTCTTAACATAGCCTCTATCATCCAAATATTTTTGTTCTTTTAATTTAGAAATTGCTTTATCCACAAGATTTTGTGGATATTCTTTTTTTAACAATATCATTTCTAATTCTGAAACACTTCGAATTCTACTTTTTAATAAGCGTAATCCAGTATAATAAACATCCCATTCTTGATTAAATTGATCTGCCTTTATAAGAGTATCTCTTGTTATTTCTTTATGAAGTAACAATTCATATTTTAAAATAACTTCTTCATATAAAATAACTTCATGTCCATTATCTAAGAACAATTTATATTTACCATTAATCATTTTCTTATATTTTTCTATTTTCAAGATAATCACCTTCTTCCTATATTATACCAAAGAAAAAAGAGTTAACACTCTTATTTCTTAATCGTAATTAAACCTTCAGCAACTTCTTCAAGAGCTCTCCCAATATTCTTTTTACTTTTGTACTCGGATTCAGGCATTTGTAAATATCCATCTTTTGCTATTTGTTTACTTCTTCTAGCTGCAATATGAACAAGTTCATATTTAGAATCAACTATTTTAAGTAATTTATCAATAGAAGGATAAATCATAATATCACACTCCCTATTATTAGATTACACTTACTAAAGTAAAATAGCAAGTAAACTGACACAATTAGACAAAAATAATTTACATAAAAAAACATCTCAAATGAGATGCTTAACGAAACTGATTACAAGAACCACATTGAACATTACTACAAACATTTTCTTCACTACAAGTATATTGTGGATGATAAGTATGTTTGTATACATGATGATTGATAATTCTAGTATGAATAGGACATACGTGTCCTTGTCCCTTTATGGTAGATTTATTTTTCTAATGTCATTTTTATCTCATCAAATAATGCTGAACATTTTTGATATTCAGACTTTTTTAAATTGATTATTATTTCATTAACTAATTTTTCACCATCATTTAACTGACCTATTGCCCAAATATACTTAGAAGCCTTATGATATATTTCTCTACTTTTTCCTTCTTTAAGAATAGTATAAAATTCTTCTATAAAATGATTATATAATTCATTATTATATTTATCTTTCAATAATGATATATTATCAAGTAACATATATTCATAATTAGTATTTTTTAATAAATTCCATAATTTTACATC
>CADBSF010000001.1 GCA_902797265.1 uncultured Erysipelotrichaceae bacterium | reverse complement strand
GATTTTGATTATTATATTAATGATTGTATTCTTATGTATGGGATTCTTTGGAGGAATTTACTATTACAAGAACTCTATAGAAAATAAGAATAGTAGTTCAGAGAAAAAAGATGAGAAAAAGGAAGAGAAAGAGGAAAAAAAGGAAGAAGAATTGTCAGTTGATAGTGAGATAATAAAACAAATTGAGGAGAGTACAGAAAAAATAGCTTCAGCTACAAAATATAGTAATTATGATTTAAATACTATAAGTAAGAGGGTCATGATTGATACTGCACTAAATGGTTTAGATAAAAGTCAAATTACATTTTGTATTTCTGAAAAAGAACAGATAAAGTCTACTATATCTATGGACAATCTAAATAACTCATTGAACCAATTTATACCAAATGTTTCTCTTACTATGGATGATTTAGCAAAAAATGGCAATGCTGAAAAATCTATTAAAGTTGGTGATTATGAATATTCTGATTATAGTATTGTTATCGATGGTGATTCTTTACATGTTATAGGTTCTTGTGATGGAAAAGGGCCTGGTGTAATTGATAATACTATTGAAAAGATATCATCAATTAAGGCAATATTAAAAGATAATACAATTCTTATATATCGATTAGTTGCCTTTGGAAATAAAAGTGCATCTCAACCATATTCTTATGATTATTATTCAGATATGAGCAAGACAAAATATGTTGAGACTCTTGAATTTAATTCTGCTCCATCGTGGGATAAGTATCAAACTTATATATCTACTTATGAAAATAAGAATGGTACTTATTATTTAGTGAATTCGACTATAAAGAGTTAATTGTAAATCTTAGGATTTACTTTTCTTTTTAAATAATTGTTGTTTTAATTTTATTTATAGAGTATAATATAAGCGTTGGAGGGATATGTATGGCAAAAAAAGAAAATAAAAATGTACATGAATTAACAATTAAAATAGAAGGAGAAGACTGGAAGAAGGCAATTGATAAGACTTTTTTAAAGAAACAAAAAGAAGTGAAAGTAGACGGTTTCCGTAAGGGAAAAGTTCCAAGAAGTGTTTTTGAAAAGAAATTTGGAAAAGAATCTTTATTTATGGATGCTTGTAACGAAGTATTGGATGAAGCATATATGAAAGCTTTAAAAGATTCAAAATTAGTTCCAGTAGTAAAACCTAGTGTTGATATCAAAGATATTAATGAAGATGGAGTAGAATTTCAATTTACTGTTATTACAAAACCAGAAGTTAAGATTAAAACTTATAAAGGATTAAAGATTAAACCTGGAAAAGTAGAAGTTAGTGATGATGAAATTAATCATGAAATTGGACATCTACTTGAAAGATATACAGAATTAGTTACTAAAGAAGGAAAAGTTGAAAATGGAGATATAGCTGTTATCGACTTTGAAGGATTTAAAGATGGAGTAGCTTTTGATGGTGGAAAAGGAGAAAACTATTCTTTAGAAATTGGATCTCATACTTTTATTCCTGGATTTGAAGAAAAGGTTATTGGAATGAGTGTAGGAGAAGAAAAAGATTTAGAATTATCTTTCCCAGAAGATTATGGAGCTAAAGATTTAGCAGGAAAAGATGTTGTATTTAAAGTAAAAGTAAATGAAATTAAAACAAAACAACAACGTGAATTAGATGAAGATTTCTTCTTAGATTTAGGAATGGAAGGAATTGATTCTGAAGAAAAATTAAGAGAAGAAATAAAAGCATCTATAACTGCTCAAAAAGAAGTTGAAGTTGAAAATAAACATATTGATGATTTACTAGAAGGAATTGCTAAAAACGTAGAAGTTGATATTCCAGAAGAAATGGTTGATGAAGAAGTAGAAAGATTAATGAAAAGATTTGAAGAACATATGAAAATGCAAGGTGTTTCTTTAGATTTATATTATCAATTTACTAATTCTTCAGAAAAAGATTTAAAAGCACAACTTGAAAAAGAAGCTTATAATAATGTACTTTATCGTTTAATGTTAGAAGAAATATTAAATCAAGAAAAAGTAGAAGTAAGTGAAGAAGAAGCAGAAAAAGAAGCAGAAGAACTTGCTAAAAAATATCAAATGACAAAAGAAGATTTCTTAAAAGAATTTGGTGGACTTGAAATGGTTCAATATGACTTAGAAATGAGAAAAGTAGTAGATTTGTTAAAAGAGTATAATAAATAAGATGATAAGAACTTAGATTTTTCTAAAGTTCTTTTTTTTGAATTTAAGATTCTGATAAATATTATTATTTTTAATATTTTTTCAATTTCATTTTAATATAAGATTGAATTTAAAAAAATGCCTTAAGAGAATTTGAAGTTTTTCAAGTTCTTTTTCATTTGAATTTACTTTTTTTAGTGTTTGCTTTTATTTTTTTATTATGATATCTTACTTTTCCATTTAGAAATGGAGAAGGAGGTGAAATATGAAAACAGAAGAAATTAAATTCTTTTCTTTGATGAGTGATACTACTTTTAAATATCTATTTAAGAATAAAAAAACTAGATTTTTCTTTGATGATTTAATTCTTT